>CAUSDR010000035.1:0-23156 GCA_963530105.1 uncultured Janthinobacterium sp. | reverse complement strand
GCCACTTCGGCGCGGATCTGCTCGGGGCTGGCGAACAGGATGGCGGGGTCGAGATTGCCCTGCAAGCCCACTTTATGTCCCACCAGCTGGCGCGCGCGCGCCAGGTTCACGGTCCAGTCCAGGCCCACGGCATCGGCGCCGATGTCGGCGATCTGCTCGATCCACTGGCCGCCGCCCTTGGTAAACACGATGGCGGGGATCTTCACGCCATCCTTGTCGCGCTTGAGCTGCGCCACCACTTGCTGCATGTAGGCCAGCGAGAATTCCTGGTAGGCGCCATCGGCCAGCGCACCGCCCCACGAATCGAAAATCATCACGGCTTGCGCGCCGGCATCAATTTGCGCGTTCAGGTATTGCGCCACGGCCGTGGCGTTGATGGCCAGGATGTGGTGCATCAGGTCCGGACGGCTGTACAGCATTTTCTTGATGGTATGGAACTCTTTCGAGCCGCCGCCTTCCACCATGTAGCAGGCCAGGGTCCACGGGCTGCCGGAGAAACCGATCAGCGGCACGCGGCCATTGAGTTCCGTGCGGATTTGCGTGACGGCCTTGAAGACATAATCGAGCGACGCCAGGTCCGGCACCTGCAGCGCCTTGACGTCCTGCTCCGTGCGCAGCGGACGCTCGAACTTCGGCCCTTCGCCATCGGCGAAATACAGGCCCAGGCCCATGGCGTCGGGCACCGTCAGGATGTCGGAAAACAGGATGGCGGCGTCGAGCGGGAAGCGCTCCAGGGGCTGCAAGGTGACTTCCGTGGCGTAATCGGGATTCTTTGCCAGGCCCAGGAAGGAACCGGCCCGCTCGCGCGTGGCGCGGTATTCGGGCAGATAGCGGCCCGCCTGGCGCATCAGCCAGACAGGGGTATGCTCGGTCGGCTGGCGCAGCAGGGCGCGCAGGAAAGTGTCATTCTGAAGCGGAGCAAATTGTGGCATGGAAGGCAATCAATAGCTTGGAGAAGCGGTATTATCGCATCCAATCGCCGCCATTTCATTGATTCCGGTGCCGCTTTGCAGCATTTGCCGCGCGCGCCAGCGCTTTCGTTGTGCCCGCCCTTCCATTATGATGATGCACGCTGCCACGCGCCTTGACCCTGCCTGGCGGCCCTTGATCCCCCACTACACGGAGCCCGCATGACATCGACCGCATCCAGCCCATCCGCCCTGAGCGCCCCCTACGGTACCTGGCCTTCGCCGATCAGCGCGGCCATCGTCGCCGCCGGCGCCTCGCCGCTGACGCAGCTGGCCCTCGGCGGCGGCGCCGGCGATGACGTGTACTGGCTGGCGGGCCGCGCCAGCGAAGCGGGCCGCAATACCCTGCTGCGCCAGCGCGGCGCGCGCGTCGATGAACTCACGCCGGCGCCGTTCAATGTGCGCACGCGCGTGCATGAATACGGCGGCGGCGCGTATTGCGTCGATGGCGACGACGTGGTCTTTTCGCATTTCGCCGATAACCGCCTGTACCGCATTGCCGGCGACGGCGCGCCCGTCGCCTCCAGCGCGGGCGGCAACACGCGCTACGCGGACTTCGTCGTCGATGCAGCGCGCGCGCGCCTGGTCGCCGTGCGCGAACAGCATCCGCAGGAAGGCCATGCGCACCCGGAAAACAGCCTGGCCGCCGTCGGTTTCGACGGCCGCGAAACGGTGCTGGCACGCGGCCACGACTTTTATGCGGCGCCGCGCCTGTCGCCGGATGGCAGCCAGCTGGCCTGGATCAGCTGGGACCACCCGCGCCTGCCATGGCAGGGCACGGAACTGTGGCTGGCCGACGTGCACCCGGACGGCAGCCTCGGTTCGCCACGCCTGATCGCCGGCGGCGCGCGCGAGTCGATCTGCCAGCCGGAATGGTCGCCCAAGGGCTTGCTGCACTTCGTTTCCGACAGCAGCGGCTGGTGGAATCTGTACCGCCTGCAGGGCGGCGACATCGAAGCACTGTGCCCGATGGAAGCGGAATTTGCCACGCCGCACTGGACCTTCGGCGGCAGCATGTACGGCTTTCTTTCCGACGACGAGATCGTCTGCACGTATATCCAGGCCGGCATCAGCTATCTGGCGCAGCTGAATGTAGCGGCGGCCAAGCTGGAGCCGATACCCCACCCCTACCAGGAAATCCGCGAACTGCGCGTGGGCCCCGGTTTCGTCGCCTTGCTGGGAGGCAGCCCCACCATCGCGCTGGAACTGGCGCGCATCGACTTGTCTAACCATGAACTGGAAGTGCTGGCGCAGTCGATCACGCAATTGCCCGCGCTCGGCTACCTGTCCGTGCCGCGCAGCTTGAGTTTTCCTAGCAGCAACGGCCGCACGGCCCACGCCTTCTTTTATGCGCCGCAAAACAGCGACGTGCAGGCGCCGGCGGGAACCTTGCCGCCGGTCATCGTCATCAGCCATGGCGGCCCCACCAGCATGGCCAGCAATACCTTGAAACTGGCGACGCAGTATTGGACCAGCCGCGGCATCGGCGTGCTGGACGTCAACTACGGCGGCAGCAGCGGCTTTGGCCGCGAATACCGCGATGCGCTGCGCGGGCAATGGGGCATCGTCGACGTGGAAGACTGCATCGCCGGCGCGCGCTACCTGGCCGCCAACGGCCTGGCCGACCCCGAGCGCCTGATCGTGCGCGGCGGCAGCGCCGGCGGCCTGACGACCCTGTGCGCGCTGACCTTCCACGACGTCTTCAAGGCGGGCGCCAGCTATTACGGCGTGTCCGACCTGCAAGGCCTGGACAACGATTCGCACAAGTTCGAATCGCGCTACACGGACTACCTGATCGCCTCGCAGCCCGAGGCCGAGGCGCTGTACCGCCAGCGCTCGCCCATCCACCACACGGATAAACTGTCGCGCCCCATGATCTTCTTCCAGGGCCTGGACGACAAGGTGGTGCCGCCGCAGCAGTCGCAGCTGATGGTCGACGCCTTGCGCGCGCGCGGCGTGCCGGTGGCCTATGTGCCGCTGGAAGGCGAGGGCCACGGCTTCCGCAAGGCGGAAAACATCGTGCGCACGCTGGAAGCGGAGCTGTATTTCTACCAGCGCGTGTTCGGCCTGCCCGTGGCGGACGGCGCGCCGCCCGTGCATATCGATAATCTGCCTGCATGACCGAACCGGGTACAGACCAGCACCTGCTGGACGAATTCGCCGCCCTGGAGCAGCACGAGCAGATGATCCTGGCCTTGCTGGCGATCACGGGCGAGCCCGTGGGCAAGCATGCCGTGTATGAACATTTGCAGCGCGCCAATGTGGTGGAGCCGGATGGCACGCCGTTCAGCTTGCTGGTCGTCACCAACATGCTGCAGCGCCTGACGCGCCTGGCGCTGGCGTCGGAGATCGTCGGGCGGGGCTTTGCCTGCGAAGCGAAGCTGCGCTGGCCCGCCATGCGCGCCGCCATCGAGCACCTGGTATTTCGCGACCTGTGCCAGGCAATCGAGCTGATCAACCCCGTGCGGCGCAACTGGGATGGCTATGTGGAGCTGCGCAGCTACCGGCAAGGCGTGGCGCGCTTGCGCATCGCCCTGCTGCGCAATGACGAGGTGCGCCACGTGGCCGCCATCCTGGCCGCCTGCATGGCCTGCTATGAAGCGCAGCAGCTGCATCCGCTGATCGAAATCTTCGGCCGTCCCTTCGAGCCGGAAATGTTGTCTTTCGTCATGCCGCAATTGCAGGATGACATACTCGCCGTGCTGCTGGGCAATGCGCCACGCGAGCCGGCCACGGCGCACGCCATCCGCTCCTATGCCCGCGCGCACCACGCGCGCCAGGCGGCGGCGGGCGACCATATCGGCGCCGCCCTGCCCCTGGCCCTGGCCGAGGACGCCCTGCTGTGCGGCGAACTCGACACGGCCGCGCGCTACCTGGCGGGCCAGCAGGGGCCGCAGGTGCTGTTTATCGACAGTAGCATCGCCCTCTTGCGCGGCGAACATGCGCACGCCGTGGCGGGCTTCGAGACGGCCTTGAAGGCACTGCGCAAGGATGCGGGCAAGCGCAAGCTGTGCTTCACGGGCATCGGCGCCCATCTGTACGTGCTGGCCCTGCTGCGCGGCAACGATGCCAAGCTGCTGAAAAACGCGGAGACCTACCTTGACATCGCGCTGCACGCGCAGCCCAACCACGACAGCATCGTCTACCAGCAGCTCAATACCCTGCGCCTGGTGCGCGCCGGCGTGCTGCAGGCGGATGCCATTCCCACGCGCAACTGGGAAACGGGTTTGCAGGCGCAGCTGTTCCAGGGCTTGCTGTACTACTGGCTTGCGCTACCGCAACTGGCCGAGCGCAAACCGCAGCTGCGGGCGCTGGTGCAGCAAGCCGACGCGGCTGGCTACGACTTGATCGCGGCGCAGGCGGGCGGCTTGCTGGGCCTGATGGGCGAGCCGCAGCAGGAGCGCTATGCCACCGCCAAGCGGGCGCAGCATGGCTTGACGGACATGGCGCCGTGGTTCGAGCGCCAGGAAGCGTGGCAGCGCCAGCTGAGCGCCCTCATCAACCTGCAGCAGAACGCCCCCGCCGAAGCGCTCGGCGGCGTCTCGCGCCTCGTGTGGCTGGTGGCGTTCGACCCGCGCTTCGGCTTGACGGCCGTGGAAGTGCGCGAGCAGAAACGCGACGCCCGCGGCGGCTGGAGCAAGGGTCGCGCCATGGGTTTGAAGCGCCTGGCCGAAGAGGCGGGCGACATCGATTTCCTCACGCCGCAGGACGCGCGCGCGGCCGGCAGCATCGCGCCGTTCAAGCAATACTATTCGTCGGCGCCGCGCTATGAAGTGGAGCTGGACAAGGCGGCCGTGCTGCTGGTGGGCCACCCGCTCGTGTTCTGGCTCGACCACCCCGACACGCGCGTGGAATTGATCGCCGGCGCGCCGGAACTGCTCATCAAGTCGCACGAGGGACAATTGTGGCTGGGCATGCAGCCGCCGCTGCCCGACAACGGCAGCAACGTGGTGGTGCAGCGCGAAACGCCGACGCGGTTGCGCGTGGTGCACATCCTCGACGAGCACCGGCGCATCGGCGCCATCGTGGGCCTGGGCCTGTCCGTGCCGCTGCATGCGGAAAAGCAGGTGATGCAGGCCATCGGCGCCATCTCTTCGATGGTGACCGTACAGTCGGACATCGGCGGCGGCGCGGGCGACGCGGAAAGCATCACGGCCGACCAGCGCCTGCACGTGCATCTGCTGCCTTACCAGCAGGGTTTGAAGATGCAGATCCTGGTGCGTCCGCTGCTCGACAACGGCGCCTATTACGCGCCGGGCAGCGGCGCCGAAAGCGTGTTTGCCGACGTGGCGGGCCGGGCCGTGCAAGCGCGGCGCGACCTGAACGGGGAACGCGAAGCGCAGCGCCAGCTCATTGGTAAATGCCTGGTGCTGGAAGAAGCGGAAGAAGAGCATGGCGAGTGGCTGCTGGGCCAGCCGTCGCTGGCGCTGCAATTGCTGGTGGAGCTGCAGGCGCTCGACCCCGCCGGCATGGTAGTGGCGTGGCCCGAAGGCGAAACCATGCGCGTGTCGAAACGCATCGACAGCGGCCAGATGCGCCTGAATATCAAGAGCGACAAGGACTGGTTTGCCGCCAGCGGCGAAGTGCAGATCGACGAAGACAAGGTAATGGATCTGCGCGCCTTGCTCGACTTGATGCAGAACAATAAAAGCCGCTTCGTGGCGCTGGGCGACAACCAGTTCCTTGCCCTCAGCGACGAATTGCACCGCCGCCTGTCGGAGCTGGCGGCGTATGGCGAAGCGCATGCCGATGGCGTGCACATCCACCCGCTGGCCGCGTTTGCGCTGGAAGAGCTGGCCAACGATGCGGGCGGCGTCAAGGCCGACAAGCTGTGGCGCGACCACTTGCTGCGCCTGCGCGCCCTCGACGATTACCAGCCGCAGCTGCCTAGCACCCTGCAAGCGGACTTGCGCGATTACCAGCTGGCCGGTTTTAACTGGCTGGCGCGGCTGGCGCACTGGGGCGTGGGCGCCTGCCTGGCCGACGACATGGGACTCGGCAAGACTTTGCAGGCGCTGGCGCTGATCCTGGCGCGCGCGCCGCACGGCCCCACCCTGGTGGTGGCGCCCACGTCCGTGTGCCTGAACTGGATCAGCGAAGCACAGCGCTTCGCCCCCACGCTGAAGGTGAAACTGTTCGGCGGCGGCGACCGCGCCGACATGCTGGAGACCTTGCAACCCTTCGACGTGGTGGTGGCCAGCTATGGCTTGCTGCAGCAGGAAGCCACCATGTTTGCCGGCGTGCACTGGCACACGATCGTGCTCGACGAAGCGCAGGCGATCAAGAATGGCGCCACCAAGCGCTCGCAAGCCGTGATGGCCTTGCTGGGCGACTTCCGCATGGTGGCCAGCGGCACGCCGCTGGAAAACCACCTGGGCGAATTGTGGAATCTGTTCCGCTTTATTAATCCCGGTTTGCTGGGCACCCTCGACCAGTTTAATTTGCGTTTTGCGGGGCCCATTGAGAAAGATCAGGACAAGCGGGCGGCGGCCGGTGCGCGCCTGCGCCTGCGGCGTTTGATCGCGCCCTTCATCCTGCGCCGGACGAAGACGCAAGTGCTGTCGGAGCTGCCGTCGCGCACGGAAATCGTGCTGGAAGTGCAGCTGTCGCCGCAGGAAACGGCGCTGTACGAATCCTTGCGCCGCGAAGCGCTGGAAAAGCTGGCCATGGTGGAAGGGCCGGCATCGAAAAAAGCCATCCAGATCCTGGCGGAAATCATGAAGCTGCGCCGCGCCTGCTGCAATCCGCAGCTGGTGGCGCCCGAACTGGGCCTGGCCAGCAGCAAGCTGGCGGCGTTCGCGCAACTGCTGTCGGGCTTGCTGGAAAACCGCCACAAGGTGCTTGTCTTCAGCCAGTTCGTCGACCATTTGACCCTCATCCGCCAGCACCTGGAGCAGCATGGCGTGCGCTACCAGTATCTCGATGGCAGTACACCCATGCAGGAGCGCAAGCGCCGCGTGGATGCCTTCCAGGCGGGCGAAGGCGATGTCTTCCTGATCAGCCTGAAGGCGGGCGGCATGGGCATCAATTTGACGGCGGCCGATTACGTGATCCACATGGACCCGTGGTGGAACCCGGCCGTGGAAGACCAGGCCTCGGACCGCGCCCACCGCATGGGGCAATTGCGCCCCGTCACCATCTACCGTCTGGTGGCGAAACACACGATCGAGGAAGGCATCGTCGAACTGCACCAGCACAAGCGCGACCTGGCCGACAGCCTATTGGCAGGCAGCGACGCGGCCGCGCGCATGTCGGCCGGCGACATGCTGGGCATGCTGCAAGAGGGCTTGAAAAAATGAACGGGAAGCCGCGTTCCATGCGATGATCGTTTTTCCCTGTTTTGATGCCACGCCATGACCGACTTTATCGCCACCAGCGCCGGCCAGCGCGCCACCTTCTTGTGCGGCAAATCCTGGACCGCCTATGTCAGCACCTTCATCATCGCCGTGCTGCTGTTTTTCGCCGCCCTGCCGCTGGCCTTCAAGTACAACGCGCGCGCCGCCCTCGTCGTGCTGATCGGCTCGGCGCTCATCGTCGGCTACCGTTTGCTGACCATCCGCAGCTACCAGTTGTACTACGACGAGGCGGGCGTGTGGCTGGCCTCCGGCATCTTGCCGTGGAAAAAGAAACTGATGGGTGTCAAATGGCGCGACATGGATGAAGCCGTCTATGAAACCAACTTCTGGAGCTGGCTGTTCCAGTCCTACACGGTGCGCGTCAGCCAGCGCTACACGCAAGACATCGAAATCCATGCCACCGGCATGGCGCGCGGCAAGGATGCGGTGGCGGCCTTGAATGCGCGCCACCAGGAGATGCTGCGCGGCAGCGCCATCGTCGTCTAGACCAGCGAGCCCGGCAGCATGAGCGCAAAAATCTGCGCAGCGGCGGCAATTAATGCTAATCTTTGGGCCGCCCTGGCAAGCAAAGCCCACCTTTCAATAGTTGTTTGTTGCCTATATTGTCAGTTTATTGTTTACTGATAATAACAAATAGCCAAATATTCAAGAGATAAACTATGCTGATAAAAAATAAAGTTGCGCTCGCCGCATTGATGATGGCCTTTACCCTGACACCGGCCAGCGCCGCCAAGAAGCCGCAGAAGAACGGCAAGGCAAGCACCAGCAGCAGCAAGAAGAAAAGCGTCGCCAAGAAGGCCGCCGTCGTCACCGCCGCCACGGCTGCCACCGCCGCCGTGGCCGCGAACGAGACCAGCAGCGACCGCTCCATGAATAACCTGAGCGGCCAGTTCCTCACGGCCCTGTGGCGCCTGGATCCGGAAAGCGCGATTGCCGCCGGCAAATACGATGGCGCCGCCAATCTGACCATCCCGGATGCCGCCAGCCGCCAGAAGCAGCTGGCCTTCATCGAGGAATGGCTGGGCAAGTTCAACAAGTTGAATGCGAGCAAAATGTCGGACAAGCAACGTACCGACCTGGCCCTGCTGACCAACAAATTGCAATCGGACCGCTGGTATCTGACCACCTTCCGCGAATTCGAATGGAATCCCGCCCAGTACAACGTGGCCGGCACGCTCGACTTCATCCTGAACACGGAATACGCGGCACAGCCGCAGCGCCTGCGCACCTTGCTCAAGCGCATCGCCACGGTGCCGCAATACTATGCGGCCGCGCGCGCCAGCATCAATCACCCCACGCGCGAACACACGCAGCTGGCCATCGCCCAGAGCGCCGGCGTGCTCAGCGTGCTTGATGACTTGAACAAGACGGCACAGGCGTCGATTTTGACGCCGACCGAGAAACAGCTGTACAACGCGCGCATCGCCGCGGCCCGCACGGCCGTGCAAGGCTATGCCGCCTGGCTGACGGAACAGGATGCCGCGCTAGCGCAGAACGGCAATGCGCGCTCCTTCCGCATCGGCAAGGATCTGTACGAGCAGAAATTCGCCTACGATATCCAGGCCAGCGTGAGCGCCGAGCAGATGTACCAGAAGGCCCTGGCCGCGCGCGAAAAGCTGCTTGAGCACATGGATAGCCTGTCCGATGAACTGTGGGTAAAAACCATGGGCAACACGGCCAAGCCGGCCGACCGTACGGCGAAGATCGGCATGGTGATCGACAAGCTGTCGAGCAACCACGTGGCCGCCGCCGATTTCGTGCCGGAAATCCGCCGCCAGATTCCGGAATTGCAGGAATGGGTGACCAGCCACAACCTGCTGACCATGGACCCGAAAAAGCCGCTGGTCGTGCGTGAAACGCCGGCCTACCAGCGCGGCGTCGCCGGCGCCAGCATCGAGGCGCCCGGCCCCTACCGTCCGCAAGACCGCACGTATTACAACGTGACGCCGCTCGATGGCGAAACGCCGGAACAGGCGGAAAGCAGCTTGCGCGAATACAACCACTGGATCTTGCAGATCCTGAATATCCACGAAGCCATCCCCGGCCACTACACGCAACTGGTGTATGCCAACAAGTCGCCGTCGCTGATCAAGTCCATCTTCGGCAATGGCGCCATGATCGAAGGCTGGGCCGTGTATGGCGAGCGCATGATGCTCGAATCGGGCTATGGCAATAACGCGCCGGAAATGTGGCTGATGTACTCGAAGTGGAACTTGCGCAGCGTCACCAACACGATTCTCGACTACAGCGTGCACGTGCTGGGCATGACGGAAGCACAGGCACTCGACCTGCTGACGCGCCAGGCCTTCCAGACGCAGCGCGAAGCGACGGAAAAATGGCGCCGCGTGCAGTTGAGCTCGGTACAGCTGACCAGCTATTTCAGCGGCTACAGCGAAATCATGGACTTGCGCGAACAGCGCAAGCAAGCCCTGGGCAACAAGTTCGTGCTGAAGGATTTCCATGAGCAATTCCTCAGCTATGGCAGCGCTCCCGTGAAAGTCATCAAGGAATTGATGAATTAACGCGCACGCATCATGACCTTCCAAAGGGCGCTGCGGCGCCCTTTTTGCATGAGTTTGCGCTATCGCAAACCACCGGCTGCCCTGTCCATTAAGCTGACGGGAAGGCAGGCGCCACCGCACTCCTCACTGGCAATTGCCGATTTTCCTGCTAGGCTGGATACAGGAGCGTCCATGCATATGCCCATCCAGTTCGACACCCTCGATGACGCCAAACGCCTCGCCTCGGCCGGTGTGCCCACGCAGCAGGCGGAAGCGCATGCGACGGCGCTGGGTGAAATACTGGGTTCGGCCGTGGTCGTGCATGGCGAGCTGGCGGCGCTGGAGCGCAATCTGCTGGGGGAAATCAAGCTGGTGGCGCAAACGGTCGACACCAGAGTGGATGCGCTGGAACTGAAATTCGATACCAGAATAGATGCACTGGAGCAAAAATTCGATTCCCGCCTGGAACGCTTGGACTTGCGCCATGGCGCCGACATGAAACACGTGTACTGGATGATGAGCACCCTGATCCTGCTCAACCTGGGCATCCTCAGCAAACTGATGCTGCAGTAAGCACCCACCAACTTTCTTGGCGATAAAAAAGCCGCGGCTCCCGAGGGAGGCCAGCGGCTCGTATCGGCACGCGTTGCGGGCCGTCTAGGACGCCTCTTCCGGCGCCTGCGTGGCCTTGACGAAGATGGGCGCCACCAGCAGGCCCAGCTCGAACAGCAGACACATCGGGATGGCCAGCGAGAACTGGCTGACCACGTCCGGCGGCGTGACGATGGCGGCGATCACGAAGGCGCCGACGATGATGTAGGGGCGCACTTCCTTGAGTTTCGCAATGGAAACGAGGCCCATGCGCACGAGGATCACCACCACCACCGGCACTTCGAAGGTGGCGCCAAAGGCCAGGCACATCGACATGACGAAATCGAGGTAGTTTTCGATATCCGGGGTGACGGCGATCGAGGAGGGCGAAAAGTCGCTGATGAAGTGAAACACGCGGCCAAACACAAAGAAATAACAGAAGGCCACGCCTGCCATGAACAGCAGGGAAGACGAGATCACCAGCGGCGCGATCAGGCGCTTTTCATGCGTGTACAGGCCGGGGGCGATGAAAGCCCACATCTGGTACAGCACCCAGGGCAAGGCGACGATGAAGGCGATCACCAGCGTGACTTTCATCGGCACCAGGAAGGGCGAGATGACGCCGGTGGCGATCATCTTCGAGCCGGCCGGCAGCGAGGCGATCATCGGCGCGGCGATGAAATCGTAGATGTGCGACGGGCCGGGCCAGTAAAACAGGATGGCGCAGACGACGGCGATGCCGATCGAGGCCTTGACCAGGCGGTTGCGCAGCTCGACCAGATGCGAGATAAAGGTTTCTTCCACCGGGGATTTGCTACTCATGAGTAAAAGGAGGAGGAACTGGCGCGCGGACGGAAGCGCGCCACGCGGGCGGCCGCCGATTGCACGTGCAGCTTGCCGCCATGGCGCTGCTTGTACCAGCCAGGCACGGCGGAATTGCGCACCAGCTTCTTGCGGCGGAATTCGCGCGCCTTGCGGGCCAGGTCATCGTTGGTGGCGCGCAGCATGGCTTCGTGGGCGTCATGCCCATCGTCCTGCCCCGCATACGCGCTGGCATCGCCGCGCCAGGCATTTTCCACTTCGGCCAGGTTGCCGGAAATCGAGTTTTCCACGCCATGCATGGATTTCTCCACGCTTTGCTTGACGGAATGGGCCGCTTCCTGCACTTCCTTCTGCAGGTTTTTCAGCTCTTCCATCTCGATTTCGCGCGAGACTTCGGATTTCACCTGGTTCAGATAGCGTTGCGCGCGGCCATACAGGGTACCGGCCATGCGCGCCACTCTCGGCAACTTTTCAGGGCCGATGACTATCAGTGCAACCACGCCAATGATGGCGATTTTAGAGAGACCGAGATCGATCATAAGCGGACAGGTACTGTTACCGGACGAGGCAAGCGCCCCGCCACGCTATCAGGACTTGTTTTTCTCTTTCGTCTCGACGTCGATGGTGCTTTTGTCGGCCACTTGCGATGGCGCAGCAGGAGGGGTGTTGGCGGCGGGTGCATCATCGTCGCCCTTGACGCCATCCTTGAAGCCTTTGACGGCCTTGCCGATATCACCGCCCATATTGCCCAGTTTCTTGGTGCCGAAGACCAGCATCACAATGACCAGAACGATCAGCCAGTGCCAAATACTCAATGAACCCATCACATTCTCCTTGCGGGACGGTGCCCGAATAGCGTCAACCAATACGAATAGTATACACGTGAACCCGGCGTGCAGCGAAATCAGTGCTGGCCACGCCACGGACGCGGACCGCCATACACGTGCATGTGCAGGTGGTACACCTCTTGGCCGCCGTCCGGGCCGCTGTTGATCATGGTCTTGAAGCCGCCCGACGGCACGCCATCGGCGTCATGGCTGACGGCACAACCGAACTCGGCAGCAAGCTTGGGCGCCAGGCGCAGCAGCTTGCCCAGCACTTCCGTATGGCTGTCGTCGCAGTCGGACAGGCTGGCCACGTGGCGCTTCGGGATCAGCAGCAGGTGCACGGGGGCGGCCGGGTTGATGTCCTTGAAGGCCAGCAAGTCTTCGTCTTCATACACGATGGTCGAAGGAATTTGTTTTGCAGCAATCTTGCAGAAAATACAGTTATCCACGTACGCTCCAGTCAGTGTTTATCCGCTTCGCCGGCGTCGCGCAGCTCGTCCTTGCGTGCCGCCTTTTCTTCCAGGCCGGACAGGCCTTCGCGGCGCGCCAGCTCGTCGAGCACCTGCTGCGGCGTCAAGTCGAACTGCGCCAGCATCACCAGTGTATGGAACCACAGGTCGGCGCACTCGTACAGGACTTTCGACGGATCATTGTCGCGCCGCGCATCCTTGGCGGCCATCACGGTTTCCGTCGCTTCCTCGCCGATTTTTTTCAGGATGGCATCGTCGCCCTTGGCAAACAGGCGCGCCACGTAGGAGGTGGCGGGGTCGCCGCCATTGGCCAGCTTGCGCGATTCGATCACGGCGGCCAGGCGTTTTAACGTTTCACTCATTTGCTCTTGCTTTCCGCGTAAATGGTGTCAGGGTCTTTCAGCACGGGGTCGGTGACTTGCCATTCGCCGGTTTTCTCGTCGCCTTCTAACTTCTGGAAGAAGCACGAATGGCGGCCCGTATGGCAGGCGATGCCGCCGGCTTGCTCGATTTTCAGCAAGACCACGTCTTCGTCGCAATCGAGGCGGATTTCCAGCACCTTTTGCGTGTGGCCGGACTCTTCGCCCTTGTGCCACAGCTTCTTGCGCGAACGGCTCCAGTACACGGCTTCGCCCAGCTCCACCGTGCGCGCCAGCGCGTCGCGGTTCATCCAGGCAAACATCAGCACATCATTGCTGCCCGCTTCCTGCGCGATCACGGGCACTAGGCCATGCTCGTCCCATCGGACCTTTTTCAGCCACTTGGCATTGCTCGATACAATTGTTGCGTTTTGCATAATCTTCTATCCTGCTGGGTTTACGCCAGGCGCATGGGAATGCCCTGCTGCGCCATGAAACGCTTGGCTTCCTGCACCGTGTGCTGGCCATAGTGGAAGATGCTGGCCGCCAGCACGGCATCCGCGCGGCCCACCTTGATGCCATCGACTAGGTCTTGCAAGCCGCCCACGCCGCCCGAGGCGATCACGGGAATGCTGACGGCGTCGGACACGCCGCGCGTCAGGCCCAGGTCGAAGCCCACCTTGGTGCCGTCGCGGTCCATGCTGGTGAGCAAGATTTCGCCGGCGCCCAGGCTTTCCATTTTACGCGCCCATGCGAACGCGTCCAGGCCCGTGGCGGTGCGCCCGCCGTGGGTAAATACTTCCCACTTGCCCGGCGACACCTGCTTGGCGTCGATGGCGACGACGATGCATTGCGAGCCGTGCTTTTGCGACGCTTCGTACACCAGTTGCGGATTGGTGACGGCCGAGGTGTTGATGCTGACCTTGTCGGCGCCCGCGTTGAGCAGCCGGCGCACGTCTTCCACCACGCGCACGCCGCCGCCCACCGTCAGCGGGATGAACACTTGCGAGGCGACCGCTTCGATGATGTCGAAGATCAGGCCGCGGTTGTCGCTGGACGCGGTAATGTCGAGGAAAGTGATTTCATCGGCGCCCTGCTCGTCATAGCGGCGCGCGATTTCCACCGGGTCGCCGGCATCGCGCAATTCCGTGAAGTTGACGCCTTTGACGACGCGGCCATTGGTCACGTCGAGGCAGGGGATGATACGTTTTGCAAGCATGATGAATTCCAGATTGTCGCCAGGCCAGGGCGTGCGCGGGCACGCTCCCGGCCGGGCAGGCTTAAACGGCGGCGTCGGTCAGTTCGTCGGCGCGTTCCTGCGCCTGGGCCAGGTCGATCGTGCCTTCATAGATGGAACGGCCGCAGATCACGCCTTCGATGCCTTCGGCCTGGACCGCGCACAGCGCTTCCACGTCGCCGATATTGTGCAGGCCGCCCGAGGCGATGACGGGGATCTTGACGGCTTGCGCCAGCTTCACGGTGGCGTCGATATTGATGCCGCCCATCATGCCGTCGCGGCCGATGTCGGTATAAATGATCGATTCGACGCCGTAGGCTTCGAATTTTTTCGCCAGGTCGATCACTTCGTGGCCGGACATCTTGCTCCAGCCATCGGTGGCCACCTTGCCATCCTTGGCATCGAGGCCGACGATGATGTGGCCGGGGAAGGCGCTGCAGGCGTCATGCAGGAAGCCGGGGCTTTTCACGGCCGCCGTGCCGATGATGACGTAGCTGATGCCGGCGTCCAGGTAGCGCTCGATGGTGTCGAGGTCGCGGATGCCGCCGCCCAGCTGCACGGGGATTTCCTCGATGTCGTTTTCCACGGCGAAGTCCTGCACGGCTTGCAGGATGGCCTTGACGGCGCCTTCGTTCTTCGGCTTGCCGGCAAAGGCGCCGTTCAGGTCGACCAGGTGCAGCCGGCGCGCGCCCTGCATCAGCCAATGGCGGGCCATTTCGGCCGGGTCTTCGGAAAATACGGTGGCAAGTTCCATATCGCCTTGTTTCAGGCGTACGCAGTGACCGTCTTTCAGGTCGATGGCGGGAATAAGCAGCATGGTCAGTATGGTTTAGAGTGAGTGTGAGGAGCGAAAAAAAGCCGGAAAGGTAACGTCAAGGTTGCCAGTGAACGAAGTTCTTGTACAGCTGCAAGCCAGCGGCAGCGCTTTTTTCAGGGTGGAACTGTGTCGCAAAAATATTATCACGGGCGACCGCGCACGCGAACGGCGCGCCATAGATAGTCTCGCCCACCGTGTGGGATGTCACTTGAGGTTGAGCAAAATAGCTGTGCACAAAGTAGAAATACGCATTGTCGGCAATGCCATCCCACAGTACATGGGACGCCGTTTGCCGCACTTGGTTCCAGCCCATTTGCGGCACCTTGAAGCGCGAGCCGTCTTCCTGCACCTGGCCGTCGAGCTGGAAACGCACGACTTTGCCCGGCAGCAAGCCCAACCCGGCCGCATCGCCTTCTTCGCTGCTGTCGAACAGCATCTGTTCGCCGATACACACGCCCAGCACGGGCTTGCTGTCGGCGGCGCGCAGCAAGGCTTCCAGCACGCCCGATTCGCGCAGGCTGCGCATGCAGTCGGGCATGGCGCCCTGGCCTGGCAAGACGATGCGGTCGGCACTGTCGATATCGGCCGGCTCGCCGGAAATGCGCACGTCGGCTTCCGGCGCCACGGCGCGCAGCGCCTGCGCCACCGAGCGCAGGTTGCCCATGCCGTAATCCACCACCACAATTTTATTCATGTTTAATCTCGGAATCTACAGAGTATCGCGGGCGGCGCTTACAGGCTGCCCTTGGTCGACGGAATGATGCCGGCCGCGCGCTCATCGAGCTCGGCAGCCATGCGCAGGGCGCGGCCAAAGGCCTTGAACACGGTTTCGCACTGGTGATGGGCATTCGTGCCGCGCAAGTTGTCGATATGCAATGTCACGCCCGCATGGTTGACGAAGCCGCGGAAAAACTCCAGCGTCAGGTCGACGTCGAAGCCGGCGATCATGGCGCGCGTAAACGGGATGTGGTATTCGATGCCCGGGCGGCCCGAGAAATCGAGCACCACGCGCGACAGCGCCTCGTCCAGCGGCACGTAGGCGTGGCCATAGCGGCGGATGCCCTTCTTGTCGCCGATGGCCTTGGCCACGGCCATGCCGAGGGTGATGCCGACGTCTTCCACCGTGTGGTGGTTGTCGATATGCACGTCGCCCGTCGCTTCGATATCCAGGTCGATCAAGCCGTGGCGGGCGATCTGGTCCAGCATATGGTCGAGGAAGGGCACGCCGGTGTTCAGCTTTTGCTGGCCGGTACCGTCCAGGTTGAGGGCGACGCGAACTTGCGTCTCGTTGGTGTTACGCGTGATTTCTGCGGTGCGGGTCATGGGAGGCTCTGGCGATTAGCTAAACGAGGGATGCCTTGAAGGCATCGTAAAAAACGGAATTGTCTTCCGGGGTGCTGACGCTGATGCGCAGGCAATTGGCCAGCGCAGCATGCATTTTACTCATATTTTTAATTAAAACCCTGTGGGCAAGCAGTTTTGCGCAAACATCGTCGGCGTCAGCCACACGAATCAGAAGAAAATTTGCCTTCGAGGGAAACACGGTCACGCCGGGCAGCTCTGCCAGACGCCGCGCCAGATCGTCGCGCGCGCTGTTGAGCAGTGCCGCCTGCGCATTGAGCACATCGAGGTGCTCGAGCGCGAATTCGGCCGCCGCCTGCGTCAGCACGTTGACATTGTACGGCGGACGCACTTTTTCAAATTGCGCCAGCAGGGCCGGCGCGGCCGACATATAGCCCAGGCGGATGCCGGCCAGGCCCAGTTTCGACACGGTGCGCATCACCACCAGGTTCTCGAACTCGGGCAGGCGGCCCATGAAGCTGTGCTGCGCGAACGGCTCATACGCTTCGTCGACGACGGCGATGCCCGTGTCGCCCAAGGCCGCGAGGATGCGTTCGATATCGGCGCTGGCGAACAGGTTGCCCGTCGGGTTGTTCGGATAGGCAAGGAAGACCAGCGCCGGGCGGTGCTGTTCGATCGCCGCCAGCATGGCGTCCATATCCAGGCTGAAGTCAGCCTGCAGGGGCACGCCGACGAAATTCATGCCGGCGAACTGCGCCGAACGGGCATACATGACGAAGGCCGGCACGGGCGCCAGCAGCACGGCGCGCTGGCCCGGCTCCTGGCGCGCGCACGCCATGGCCAGGATGGAGATCAGCTCGTCGGAACCGTTGCCCAGCAGCACATCGTAGCCGGCGGGCACGCCGAGATTGGCGCAGATGGCTTGTTGCAGGCTGGCGTAGGACGGCGGATAGCGGTTCAGCGCCACGCCGGCCAGGCGCGCGCCCAGCTCCTCGCGCAGCTGCGGCGGCAGCGGATACGGGTTTTCCATCGCATCGAGTTTGATATATCCGCTGGCATCGGCTACCTGGTAGCTGTTGACGGCCCGCACATCGGGCCGCACGGTGTTGCTGATTAACTGATCGAGGAAAGACATGCTGCAAAGACTCCTGATGGAATTAAATGGTTACGTCTTCCGGCACATTGGCGCTGGGCGCCTTGCGGGCCGGCGTTTTTTTCACGGCGGGCGGCTTTTTCGCGGCGGGCGGCTTTTTACTCGCCGCCTTGGCGGCCTTCGGCGCGGCCGCGGTCACGGCGGTGCGGCGCTTGGCCGGCGCCTTTTTCTTTTCCGCCTTTGGCGCGGCTGGTTCGGCCAGCTCCTGGGCGAGCGCCGTCAATCGCTGTTCGATGATGGCGCAGTAATCGGGATTGAGTTCAAAGCCGACGAAGTCGCGCCCGCAGCGCTTCGCCGCCAGCGCCGTGGTGCCGCTGCCCATGAACAGGTCGAGCACCACGCCGCCGGGCGGGCACGACGCCTTGACCATGCGCTCGATGATTTCCAGCGGCTTTTGCGTCGGGTGGTCGGCCCGCTCCGGGTGTTCCTTGTGCAGGCGCGAGACGCTCCACAAGTCTTTCGGGTTGTAGCCCACTTCCAGCCATTTGGCGCCGATGAAAATCGAGCGCGAACGGGCTTTCTTGGTGGCCGCGTCGTAGGCGATGCGCACCGCGTCAAGGTCGAAGTAGTAATCCTTGCGCTTGACGAAGAAGCCGATGGTGTCGTGCACCGATGAAAAGCTGCGCACGCTGCCGCCCATGGACGGCACGCGGCGGTCCCAGATGATTTCATTCATCATCGCCATGCGCTGCTTCAGCATGACGAAGATCTCCGGCGAATAGCGCCAGGTCAAAAAAATGTACAGGCTGCCGTTGGCTTTCAGCTTGGGCAGCGCCGCATCGATCCACTGTTCCGTCCAGCGCAGGTAGTCGGCCACCGACTGCTGGTCCGAGGCATTGCCGTAATCCTTGCCCAGGTTGTACGGCGGGTCCGTCAGGATCAGGTCCACCGAGCCATCGGGAATGCGCGCCAGCCCTGCCAGCGCGTCTTCGCAATAGACCCGGTTGACCCAGTCCGGCTGCGCCGCCGTTGCCATCATGGCTGCGGCTTCAAACGCAGTTCGGCGCTGCGCGCATGCGCCTGCAAGCCTTCGCCATACGCCAGGGTGGCGGCGACGCGGCCCAGGGTTTGCGCGCCCGCTTCGCTGACGTGAATGATGGACGAGCGCTTCTGGAAATCGTACACGCCCAGCGGCGACGAAAAACGCGCCGTGCGCGACGTCGGCAGCACGTGGTTGGGACCGCAGCAATAGTCGCCCAGCGATTCGGACGAAAAGCGGCCCAGGAACATGGCGCCCGCGTGGCGGATCCGCTCGGCCCACTGCTGCGGCTGCTCCGCCGAGATTTCCAGGTGTTCGGCGGCGATGGCATTGGCGATGTCGCACGCTTCTTCCATGCTGCGCACCTTGATCAGCGCGCCCCGGTCCTGCAGCGAGGTGCTGATGGTGGCCTGGCGCGGCATCGTCGGCAGCAGCTTGGCGATGCTTTCCTCGACCTTGGCGATGTAGTCCGCGTCGGGGCACAGCAAAATGGCCTGCGCCAGTTCGTCGTGCTCGGCTTGCGAAAACAGGTCCATGGCCACCCAGTCGGGGTCCGTCGTGCCGTCGCACAGCACCAGGATTTCCGACGGTCCGGCGATCATGTCGATGCCGACGATGCCGAACACGCGGCGCTTGGCGGCGGCCACGTAGGCGTTGCCGGGACCGACGATCTTGTCCACGGCGGCAATCGTCTGCGTGCCGTAGGCCAGCGCGCCGACGGCCTGTGCGCCGCCTATCGTGATCACGCGCGTCACGCCGGCGATCGCGGCGGCCGCCAGCACCATCTGGTTCTTCACGCCATCGGGCGTCGGCACCACCATGATGATCTCGCCCACGCCCGCCACGTGCGCGGGAATGGCGTTCATCAGCACGGACGACGGATACGCCGCCTTGCCGCCCGGGACGTAGATGCCGACCCGGTCCAGCGGCGTGATTTTCTGCCCCAGCACCGTGCCATCGGGCTCGGTATAGGTAAAACCGCGTAATTCCTCGCGCTGGCGTTCGTGGAAGGCGCGGATGCGCCGGGCGGCGATCTGCAGCGCCTCGCGCTGCGCCGACGGCAAGCCGTTCAGGGCTGCCTGCAATTCGGCTTGCGAAATATCAAAGGCCGCCATTTCCGCCGCGCCGCCATGCGGAATGCGGTCGAAACGGTTGGTGTATTCCAGTACGGCGGCGTCGCCGCGCGTTTTCACATCGGCCAGGATTTTGGCGACCGACGTTTCAATCGCTGCATCGGTGCCCGCCTCGAACGCCAGCAGCGTATCGAGCGACTGTTGGAAACCATCCTGGCTTGAATCGAGCTTGCGTATCTGTATCGGCATAATCGGCTTTCTGCTACTTGAAGGTCTAGGCTTGCGTAGCGGTTTGCGAGGCGCGTTCGAACGCCTCGATGATCGGCTGCAAGCGCTCGCGCTTGAGTTTTAACGCGGCCTGGTTGACCACCAGGCGCGACGAAATTTCCATGATGTGCTCGACCTCGACGAGGTTGTTCGCGCGCAAAGTGCTGCCCGTGCTGACCAGGTCGACGATGGCGTCGGACAGGCCGACCAAAGGCGCCAGCTCCATCGAGCCATACAGCTTGATCAGGTCGACGTGCACGCCCTTGGCGGCGAAATGCTCGCGCGCCGTGTGCACGAACTTGGTGGCCACGCGCAATCGCGCGCCCTGGTGCACGGCCTTTTCATAGTCGAAGCCGGCCTGCACCGCCACCGACATGCGGCAGGCGGCGATATTCAGGTCGATCGGCTGGTACAGGCCTTCGCCGCCGTGTTCCAGCAGCACGTCCTTGCCCGCCACGCCGAAGTCGGCCGCGCCGTACTGCACGTAGGTCGGCACGTCGCTGGCGCGCACGATGATGACGCGCACGTTCGGATCGTTGGTGGCCAAAATCAGCTTGCGCGAGGTCTCCGGGTTTTCCAGCACACGAATGCCGGCCGCTTCCAGCAGCGGCATGGTGTCTTCAAAAATGCGGCCCTTCGACAGCGCCAAAATCAGCTGGGAGCTGTCTCCCGTGTTCGATCCGTTCATGCTCGTTCCTTGTTATTTGATGCGTACGATGTTCGCGCCGACGGCCGACAGTTTCACTTCCATGCGGTCGTAGCCGCGGTCGAGGTGGTAGATGCGGTCGATCAGGGTTTCGCCATCGGCCGCCAGGGCCGCGATCACCAGCGACGCCGAAGCGCGCAGGTCGGTCGCCATCACGGGCGCGCCGCGCAGCTGCTTGACGCCGGCGATGATGGCCGTGTTGCCCTCGATGGTGATGTCGGCGCCCAGGCGGTTCATTTCCTGCACGTGCATGAAGCGGTTCTCGAAAATCGTCTCGGTGACGCGGCTGGCGCCATTGGCGATGGTGTTCACCGCCATGAACTGCGCCTGCATGTCGGTCGGGAAGCCCGGGTATTCCGTGGTGCGGAAGCTGACGGGGTTAGGACGGGCCGACATCTCGGCGCGGATCCAGTCGGCGCCGAAGGTCATCGTCAGGCCCATGGCGCGCAGCTTGTCGAGCGCCGCGTCGAGGATATCGGTGCGCACGTTGCGCAGGGTGATGTCGCCGCCCGTGGCCGCCACGGCGCACAGGAAGGTGCCCGTCTCGATACGGTCGGCGATCACCGCGTGCGACGCGCCGTGCAGCGCGTCGACGCCCTGGATCACCAGGCGGCTGGTGCCGATGCCGTCGATCTTCGCGCCCATGGCCACCAGCAGGTGCGCCAGATCCGTCACTTCCGGTTCGCAGGCGGCGTTTTCCAGGATGGTCTCGCCTTCGGCCAGGGTCGCGGCCATCAGCAGGTTCTCGGTGCCGGTGACGGTGATCATGTCGGTGACGATGCGCGCGCCTTTCAGCTTGGCGCACTTGGCGTAGATATAGCCCGCTTCGATGCGGATCTCGGCGCCCAGCGCTTCGAGGCCCTTGATGTGCTGGTCGACGGGACGCGAACCGATGGCGCAGCCGCCCGGCAGCGACACCTTGGCTTCGCCGAAGCGCGCCAGCATGGGGCCCAGCACGAGGATCGAGGCGCGCATGGTTTTCACCAGTTCATACGGCGCTTCCAGGGTCGTGATGGCGCTGCCATTGAGGACCACGCGGTCGCCGTCCTGCTGCACTTTCAGGCCCGTCTGGCCCAGCAATTTGAGCATGGTGGCGACGTCGTGCAGGTGCGGCACGTTGGTCAGGTCCAGGTCGCCCGCGGTCAGCAGGCCGGCGCACAGGATGGGCAGGGCGGCGTTTTTCGCGCCGGAGATGGCGATGTCGCCGTTCAGGCGGTTGCCGCCGTTGATCAGGAGCTTGTCCATGTGCTTATCCTTGGAATTCTTCAGGTGTCAGGGTTTTCATCGACAGCGCGTGGATTTCCTCGCGCATGCGGTCGCCCAGCGCCGCGTAGACGATCTGGTGGCGCTGAATCAGACGCTTGCCGGCAAATTGCGGCGAAACGATGACGGCCTGGAAGTGCTGGCCATCGCCCTCCACTTCGAGGTGCGTGCAGTCGAGGCCGGCCGACAGATAGCCGTGGATCAGTTCTGGAGTGGTGGTCACGATAAGTCCTTGATATTGAATAATGTAGTGATGTGATGTGCCGCAATGGGTCGTGATTAATGCCGCAATCGGTAGCCGCTTTTCAGCAGGCGGATCGACACCAGCGCCAGGATCACGAGGAAGCCGGCGACGATGGACACGCTGAGCCACGGGCTGACGTCGGAAGTGCCGAAGAAGCCGTAGCGGAAGCCGTCGATCATGTAAAAGAAGGGATTCAGGTGCGACACCGTCTGCCAGAACGCGGGCAGCGAGTGGATCGAGTAGAACACGCCCGACAGGAAGGTGGCCGGCATGATCAGGAAATTCTGGAAGGCGGCCAGCTGGTCGAATTTCTCGGCCCAGATGCCGGCGATCAGGCCCATGGTGCCCAGCATGGCGGCGCCCAGGAAGGCGAAGACGACGATCCACAGCGGCGCGACAAACGACAGGTCGGCGAACCAGCAAGTGATGGCAAACACGCCAAAGCCCACGGCCAGGCCGCGCGCGACGGAAGCAAGTACATACGCCGAAAAGATTTCCCAGTGCGACAAAGGCGTCAGCAGCACGAATACCAGGTTGCCCGTGATCTTGGACTGGATCAGCGAGGACGAGGAATTGGCGAAGGCATTTTGCAGCACGCTCATCATCACCAGGCCGGGAATGAGGAAGGCCGTGTAGCTGACGCCGGGACTCGGCTCGACGCGGCCGTCGAGCACATGGCCGAACACCAGCAGGTACAGCATCGACGTGAGCACGGGCGCGGCCACGGTTTGCGTCGCCACTTTCCAGAAGCGCAGCGTTTCTTTATAGACAAGGGTGCGGAAGCCTGTCGAAATCATACGGTACCTTTATCCATGATCTGCAAGAAGATATCTTCCAGGTCGGCTTGTTGCAATTGCATTTCGTCGATCTCGGCGCCCGCTTCGCGCAGGCGGGCGAGGATTTTCTCGACTTCGCTGTATTCGTTGACGCGCAGGCTGAACTTGTTCGGCGCCTGCTGTTCTTCCGGGTGCAGCACCAGGTGCTGCAAGTCCGCCGGCAGCGTGCCATGTTTCAGGTGCACCTGCAGCTGCGAGCCGGCGATGCGGCGGATCAGGGCCGACATGGTGTCGAGCGCCACCACCTTGCCGGTCTTCAGCATGGCGACGCGCTGGCACATGGCTTGCGCCTCTTCCAGGTAGTGGGTGGTCAGCACGACCGTGTGGCCGCCTTCGCGGTTCAGGCGCGAGATGAACTTCCACAGGGTCTGGCGCAGTTCCACGT
>CAUSDR010000034.1:0-23517 GCA_963530105.1 uncultured Janthinobacterium sp. | reverse complement strand
CGCAGGCGCGGCGCTATCCGGCCAAGGCGGAAAGCCACGCGCAGCATTACGTGCAGGAGGCAGCCGACCGCATCATCCTGGCCGAAGGCTGGCGCCGCTGCAGGGCGGCGCTGGCGCGGCAACAGTAATACAGCATGCATAACAGCAGTACCTTCGCCATCGCCAGATGGCGCCATCACCCGAGGAAGTGTTCATGAACGACAAGAGCAGCAATAACAGCCAGCGCGCCCGCAGCCCCATCACCTGGGTGCCCACGCTGTACTTCGCCCAGGGCCTGCCGTTTTACGCCGTGGCCCTGGTGGCCGGCCTGATGTTCAAGAGCATGGGCGTGCCGAACGACCAGATCGCCCGCTGGACGGGACTGATCGGCTTTGCCTGGGTCTTCAAGTCGCTGTGGAGCCCCTTCCTGGAGCTGGCGTCGAGCAAGAAGACCATGGTGGTGCTGTTCCAGTTCCTCGGCGGCCTGAGCCTGGGCCTGATCGCGCTGGCGCTGCAAACGCCGCTGTGGTTTGCCGCCTGCATCGCCGTGCTGTTCGTCGCCGCGCTGGCGTCGTCGACGCACGACATCGTCTGCGACGGCCTGTACATCGCCAGCCTGTCCGACAAGCAGCAGGCCGCCTACGCGGGCTGGCAAGGCGCCTTCTTCAATGCGGGCAAGTTCATCTCGCTGGGCGGGCTGGTGATCCTGGCCGGCTACCTGGAAAAGAAAATCGGCATCCAGCCCGCCTGGTCGGTGATTTTCCTGATCATCGGCGCCATCATGCTGTCGCTGGCGGCCTACCACCTGTGGGCGCTGCCGCAGGTGCGCAACGCCGCCGTGGCCGACAAGAGCGTGGCCGGCATCAGCCGCACCCTGTGGGACGTGCTGGTCGACTTCCTGAAAAAACCGGGCATCTGGGGCATGATCGCCTTCATCATCCTGTTCCGCGCCGGCGAGGCGCAAGTGCAGACCATCGGCCCGCTGTTCCTGCGCGAAGCGCGCGAGCTGGGCGGCCTGGGCCTGTCGACGACGGAAGTGGGCGCCGTGTACGGCACGGCCGGCACGGTGGCCTTCCTGCTGGGCAGCATAGGCGGCGGCTACTTCACTTCCTGGCTGGGCCTGAAGCGCGCCATGTTCTTCCTGATCCTGGCCATGAACCTGCCCAACCTGGTGTTCTATTACCTGAGCCACAGCATGCCGACGGACCTGGCCCTGATCACGGCCGCGCTCAGCGTGGAAATGTTCGGCTATGGCTTCGGCTTCGTCGGCCTGATCCTGTTCATGATGCAGGTCGTTTCCGTCGGCAAGTACCAGACGGCCCACTATGCCTTCGCCACGGGCGTGATGCAGCTGGGCTTCGTGCTGTTCAAGATGATCAGCGGCGACATCCAGACGGCGCTGGGCTACAAGAATTTCTTCCTGTGGGTGCTGGTGTCGGCCATCCCCGTGCTGGTCCTGTCGCGCTTCATCCGCGTCGGGCCGAAGGAAGATGCCGACCAACCCGACCTGACCAAGGCCGATGCCGACGCCGGGTCGCCACAGGCGCCAGCCAGCGCCAGCTAGGATAGAACCATTTCATGGCCAATATCGTTTTAAAGAATATCGTCAAGCTGTACGACGACAAGCACCCGGTCATCCACGGCATCGACCTCGACATCCGCGACGGCGAGTTCGTCGTCTTCGTCGGGCCGTCCGGTTGCGGTAAATCAACATTGCTGCGCATGATCGCCGGCCTGGAAGACATCACGGACGGCGAGCTGCATATCGGCGGCAAGCTGGCCAATGACATCGCCCCGGCCGAACGGGGCCTGGCGATGGTGTTCCAGAGCTACGCCCTGTATCCGCACATGACGGTGTTCGAGAACATGGCCTTCGCGCTGAGCCTGGCCGGACACAAGAAGGCCGCGGTGCGCGACGCCGTCGAGCGCGCCGCCGAGATCCTGCAGATCACGCCCTTGCTGCAGCGCAAGCCGAAGGACCTGTCGGGCGGCCAGCGCCAGCGCGTGGCCATCGGCCGCGCCATCGTGCGCAAGCCCAAGGTCTTCCTGTTCGACGAACCGCTGTCGAACCTGGACGCCTCGCTGCGCGTGCAGATGCGCGTGGAAATCTCGCGCCTGCACCAGGAACTCAAGACCACCATGATCTACGTCACGCACGACCAGGTCGAGGCGATGACCCTGGGCGAGCGCATCGTCGTCTTCAATGGCGGGCGCATCGAGCAGGTGGGCAGCCCGCACGCGCTGTACAACAATCCCGGCAACCTGTTCGTGGCCGGCTTCCTCGGCGCGCCGAAGATGAACTTCATCGCCTGCGAGGCCGTCGCGGCCGGCCCCGGCTCGGTGTCCGTGCGCCTGCCCGGCGGCACCGTGCTCGATGTGGACGCGCAGGGCGGCACGGTGGCGCCAGGCGACCCGCTGACGCTGGGCGTGCGCGCCGAGCATGTCAGCCTGCAAGACAGTGGCCAAGGGGCCGGCAACGTGGTCGACGCCGCCGTCAGCCATGTCGAGTACCTGGGCGACGTGGCCATCGTCTACGCCAGCATGCCGGGCGTGGCCGGGACGCTGGCCGGCATGCTGGCCGTCAAGCTGCCGGCCGGCGAAGGCTTGCGCCAGCCGGGCGATGCCATGCGCCTGCACTTGCCGGCGGCGCATTGCCTGCTGTTCGATGCGGCAGGCCAGGCGCTGCCACGCACGTTTGGCGCTCCAGCCCAGCCGTTTATGTGACAATAGCCGTTGTTTACCATGCTGCCGCCCTTTGACTTGTGCGGTGTGGATGGCAGAATACGTGTTTTTTTCAGATTCCCTGTCCCCGGCAAGTCCGCCGCACGCTGTTGCGGCAAGCAGTGCCGGGGCGTATTTTTGTTATTGATCGAAGGATAATCCATGTCCCAATTCCGTCTTGCCCGCCTTAGTCTGCTCCTGGCCGCCATCGGCCTGAATGTCCTGCCTGCCCTGTCGCATGCCCAGGACGCCAAGCCAGCCGCTGCCGCCGCCGCGGCGCCTGCCGACAGCGTGCGCCCTGAAATCTTCAAGCTGCTCGACCCGGCCGCCGTGAAGCCGCTGATGGATGCCAAAAACTACACCGAAGTGCAGAGCCGCATCGACCAGGCCGGCGCCATTCCCGCCCTGACGCCGTACGAACTGTTTGTGCTGAACCGCCTGCGCGTGGCGCTGGCATCGGCCACCAACAACGCCCCCATGGCCATGACGGCACTGGAAGCGGTGATCGAGTCGGGCAAGCTGGAAAAGAACGTGCAGGGTGACTTCATCCAGGCGCTGGCCAACTACCACTACAACGCCAAGGACTATCCGAACGCCATCAAGTGGTTCACGCGTTACCAGACGGAAACAGGCGATGTGGCCAGCGTACGTCCCTACATCATTCGCGCGTATTACTTCAGCAACGATTTCGCCCGCGCCAAGCAGGAACTGATGGCCGACCTGACGGCCAAGCAGCAGGCAGGCAAGACGCCAACCATCGAAGAACTGCAATTGCTGGCCAACACGGGATCGAAAAGCAAGGACCCGGCCACCTATCTGGTCGCCATGGAAAACCTGGTGCGCTACTACCCGTCGGACGACTACTGGTCTGACCTGCTGGGCCGCCTGCAAGGCAAGGCTGGCTATTCCGACCGCTTCGCGCTGGACGTGATGCGCCTGCAATTCCAGGCCGTCGGCACCATGCCGCCGCAAGACTACAGCGACATGGCGGAAATCGCCCTGCAGAACGCATTCCCGACGGAAGCGAAAAAAGTCCTCGACGCCGGCTTCGCCAAAGGCGCGCTGGGCACCGGTGCGAATGCCGCCAAGCACAAGAAACTGCGCGACCAGGCCAACAAGGCTGCCGCCGATGACGTCAAAAACATCGCCGCCGGCGAAGCCTCGGCCTTGAAGAGCAAGGATGGCACGGGCTTGATCAACCTGGGCTACGCCTATGTGACCATGGACCAGTTCGACAAAGGCATCGACCTGATCCAGAAAGGCATCGCCAAGGGCGGCTTGAAGCGTCCTGAAGATGCCAAGCTGCGCCTCGGCTATTCCTACGCCATGGCCGGCAAGAAAGATGAAGCCATCAAGGTCCTGGAAACCGTCAAGGGCAGCGACGGCGTGAGCGACCTGGCGCGCTACTGGATCCTGTGGCTGAACCGTCCTGCCACGGCAGCGGCGGCGCCGGCAGCAGCGGCACAGTAAATCTTGCCTGCGCAAGCCTAGCAAAGCGGTTCCCGGCCAACGCCGGGGCCGCTTTTTTTTCGACCTTGACCCTCGCCCCATGCCGCCAGCCACCGCAGCCACCGCCACCGAACGTCTGATCAGCCTGGACGCCTTTCGCGGCTGCGTGATCATCGCCATGATCTGGGTCAACTACCTGGCCGGCATGCCGGCCATCCCCCACTGGCTGGCCCATGCGGGACCGCAAGCCGACGGCATCACCGTGCCCGACCTCGTCTTCCCCGGCTTCCTGTTCATGGTCGGCATGGCCATCCCGCTGGCCATGCAGCGCCATTGCGCCCGGGTCACGCCAGCCCTGCTGGGGCGCCTGCTGTGGCGCTCAGGCAGCCTGATGCTCGCCGGCGTGGTGCTGGCGAACGCCTACCGCTACGATGCGCACGCGGCGCTGTTGCCGCAGGCCATGTATTTCCTGCTGTTTTACGTGGCCATGATCCTGCTGTGGCGCCAGGGAGCGGGCCGGCGGGAAGTGGCGGCGGGCGCCATCCTGATGCTGTTCCTGCTGGCAAGTTTTCGCGGCGAACTGAATGCGGAATTTTCCAGCACCTGGCTGCAGCCGTCCTGGTGGGGCATCCTCGGCATGATCGGCTGGGCGTATCTGCTGTGCAGCCTGCTGTACCTGGCATGCCGCGGCAACAGCACGGCGCTGATGGGCGTGCTTGCCCTGCTGATCGCGCTGTACATGGGGGGCATGGCGGGCAGCCTGGACTTCCTTCCCGCAGGCATCAACGCCGTCGTCAACGTGCCGCAAGTACTGGGCTCGACGGCGGCCAACGTGCTGGCCGGCACGCTGGTGGGCCAGCTCTTCCTGCGCGACGCCGCCTTGACGCATGGCCAGCGGATACGTTTCATGGCCTGGTTTGCGCTGGGACTGTTTGCGGCCGGCATGCTGCTGCGGCCGTATCACCACATCAACAAGATCGCGGCGACGGAATCCTACACCCTCGTCTGCAGCGCCATCATCCTGGGCCTGTTCCTGGTGTCGTATGTCGTCATCGACGTGTGGCGCTGGCGCGCCTGGGCGGCGCCGCTGCTGCCGGCCGGCACCAATGCCCTGTTCGCCTACATCGTGCCCGACCTGTGGCAGCAACTGGCAGCCTTGCTGCACCTGCCGCGTTTCTGGTGGCCGTACTGGGAAACGGGCGGCGCCGCCGGCCTGTGGAATGCCGCCGCCGTCACCGCCCTGATGCTGCTGTTCACGGCGCTGGCCACGCGGCATGGCGTGAAATTGAAATTCTAGACCTTGATGTAGATCCTGCGCTTGTCCATGGCATACGCGATCAGCCAGCACAGCAGCATGAAGCTGACGGCAAACAGCAGGGAGCCCACGCGCGCCGGCGCCCAGCCCGTGAAGCCGTGCTGGTACAGCCACTGGTACAGGTTGCCGCCGCCGATGCGCACGGTAAAGGCGATGATCACCAGCACTTCCGACACCAGGTAGATGAACAAGGTGTTCTTGCCGAAGACTTCAAAAAAGTAGGTCCAGCCCGTCATTTGACGCACGTCAATGACAAACATCAGCAACGCCAGCAGCAGCAAGTCCAGGCCGATGCCCAGCATCACATATGAACTGGTCCACAGCTTCTTGTTGATTGGAAACACCTCGTTCCAGCACAGGGCCACGGCCACGCAGATGACGCCGGCCACCGCCAGCCGGTACAGCGCGGAACGCAGCTGCGCCGGCGCCGTCTGGCGCAGGAAGCTGCCCGCCAGGTAGCCGGCGATGACGTTGACGATGGAAGGCAAGGTGCCGAGGATGCCTTCCGGATCGAAGGCGATGCCTTCGCCGTGGTACAAGTGGCTGTCGCCCAGCAGCAATAAATCCAGCCTGGCGGGCGCATTGCCGTGCAGGCTGTAGTCGCCCCAGTACGCCAGGATGGCCCAGTAGCCCAGCAGGGCGCCGGCGCTGAACATCAGCGCCCCGCGCGTCTTCCAGTAATGCAGGATCAGGGCGGCGGCCAGGTAGCACACGGCGATGCGCTGCAGCACGCCGGGAATGCGCGTGTGCGACAGCGGCGACCAGGCGAACTGGCCCGCGTCGTCGATCTTGAAGAATGGAAACCAGTACAGCAGGAAGCCGAGCAAGAAGATCAGCGCGCTGCGCTTGCACAGCTTGGCCAGCACGGCGCCGTGTCCCAGGTGTTCATACTTTCCCAGCGCAAACGCCAGCGCATTGCCGACGACAAACAGGAAGCTGGGAAACACGAGGTCGGTCAGGGTAAAGCCATGCCATTCGGCATGCAGGAAAGGGGCATAGACGCTACCCCAGTCGCCCGGGGTATTGACGACGATCATCAAGGCGACGGTCAGGCCGCGCAGGACGTCGAGTGCGAGATAGCGTTGAGAAGCAATAGTCATGGTCAAACAGTTCTAAAAGATAAAACCCGGCTCCCCTTGTGGCAGGAAGCCGGAAAGAAACACAACGACGCCAGGCGACACCGCCGCGGGGGCCGGGAAGCGCCGCCGCACTGCCGCTACGGTGAGCATCGCAAGCCGCCTGCGCCGACGCGCAGCAGGTGTCGTCAGGTGTCGCTACAGCTTGGCGCGCAGACCAAAGTAATACTGGCGGCCGTTCGCGTACAGCGCCGTCGGCTGGTCCTGGTTGGCGCCATAGTACTTGAGCACGGGATTATTCAGGTTCAGCACGTCAAAGGTCAGCGAATAGCGCTCGTTGATCTTGTAATTGATCGACGCGGCCAGGTTGCCCACGCCATGCACGTACTGGGGCGAACTGCTGAACAGGCCGGCCAGGAAGCTGGAGCGGTAGGTGTACGCCAGGCGCGCGCTCAGGCGCTCATCCTCGTAATAGCCTTCCAGGTTGTAGGTGCCGCGCGAACTGCCGACCACGGCGGCGCCATCGTCGGCCTTGCCATCCGTGTAGGTGTAATTGCCCACCACGCCGAAGCCGCCCCACAAGCCTTGCTGATAGCTCAGTTCCACACCCTTGTTCTTCGCGCCGATATTCGTCGGTGACTGGATCACATAGGTGTTGAATTTTTTAAAGGTATTATTGTAGTAGGTCACGGGCGCCGTGCCGAACGTCACATACGATTGCATGTCCATGTAAAAGGCGCCCACCGACAGCATGGCCTTCGGCGCGAAATACCATTCCAGCGTGGCATCGTAGTTGGTCGAGCGGATCGGTTTCAGGTCCGGATTGCCGCCCGTGCCCGTCAGCAGCTGGTCGTTCAGGTTGACGGCGCCCACCAGCGCGCTGTAGTCGGCCCGCGCCATGGTTTTCGCCACGGCCGCGCGGGCCACCAGGTCCTTGCTCAGGTCAAATTTGATGTTAGCGCTAGGTAACACGTCCGTGTAGCTGTGCTTGACGACGGTGGGCGTGTAGGTGCCGAAGATATTTTCCTGGCCGATCGGGTTTTCGCCGCCCGGCACGTTCGTCACCGTCGTCTGCTGCGTGCGCACGACGCGCACGCCCACGTTGCCGCGCCACTTGTTGCCGGCCAGATTGGCCATGAGGTAGGCCGCGCTATCCTTTTCCTTCACGTCCAGCTCGGCTGGCCAGTTGCGCGAATTCGGGCCGCCCGAATTGTCGTATTTGTTTGCCCACGCCACCAGGTCGGCCGGATCGAGCTGCCAGTAGCGGCCCTGTGCATTGCCGCCCAGGCCCTTGCCATAGTCGCTCGGGTAGGTGCCGCCATTCCACTTCGGCAAGGGCGCGTTCGTCGTGCCATCGCACACGGCGCAGCTGCGGTTTTCCGGCCACGCCACATTGCGGTGGTGTTCCGCATAGCGGGCGCCGAACTTCAGCGATTCCAGCACGCCATACTCCATGCTCAGCTCGCCATCGGCCTGGCCGTATTTCTCCGTATCCAGGGTTTCCACGTGCGAACCCCAGGCCGATGCCGTCACCACATTGGAAAATTTGGAAATATCCAGGCCAGGGAAGTTCAGCCTGGCCGGCGACAGGCCGTTGAGCTTGTAGGACACGCCCACGCCCGTCAAGCCCGCTTCATAGCCGAGGTCGACGGGCGTTTCGCCGATGCCGCGAGTATAGCCGAGGCTGCCCGAGATGCGCAGGCGGTCGCTGGCGCGGTAGCTGCCGTTGAAGTCGACGTAGGCGGTGGAGGAATTCGAGCCGGGACGGTAGATCTGGTCGACCAGGGCCGGATACAGCTGGCCGTTGTAGGGCGTGGTGGCATTCGCGGCAGGAAACTGCGAGGCGGGGAAGTCGGCCGCCACCAAGGTGTTGTTTTTCACTGTAAATGTGCTGGGAATCACGCCGACATGCTTGCCGTCATTGTCGACGGCATTCAGGTTGGCGCCGGGCTGGTTGTAAAAGCTGCGGTTGTAATTGGCCGCGTCCAGCTTGGAATAGAAACCGTTGACGTCAAGCATCAAGTCAGGCGTCGGCTTGAACTGCAAGTCGATGCTGCCGCCCTGGCGCTTGCGCACCTGCTCGAACAGGGCGGAATTGATGCCCAGCGGCGCCAGCACGCCGGCCAGCTCCGGGTACTTTTGCGCGGCCGGGCTGTTCGGGTCGATTTCGCCATAGCCGAAAAATTCCTGGCCGTCGCGGCGCTCGTGGCGCTTCTCGGAAAACACCTGGAACAGCACGCCCATGGTTTTGGCCTCGTTCTTCCAGTTGAACAGGGCATTCATTTGCGGGTCCGTCTTGCCCGGCAAGTCGGCGTAGATCGCCTGCACGGCCAGTTCGGCCGTGAACGGGTTCTTGAAACTGAGCGGCTTGCGCGTCTCGATATTGATCGAGCCGGCCACGCCGCCTTCCACCAGGTCCGCCTGGGCGCTCTTTTGCACGGTGACGCGGCTGACGATTTCCGACGGCAGCAAGGCGAAGCTGACGCTGCGTCCCACCGTGCCCACCTGGTCGGTGACGAACCAGTCGCCCGTGCCCACGGCGTGGCCGTTGATCAGGGTCTGCGTCAGGCTGGGGCTGGTGCCGCGGATGCTGACCCGGTCATTTTCGGAAAAGCCGCCCTCGCCGCCTGCCGACGAGGAAATATTCACGCCGGGCACGCGCTGCACGGCGTCCGCCACGTTCTTGTCCGGCAGCTTGCCGATGTCTTCGGCGCTGACGACATCGATCACGGAATCGCTGTTGCGCTTCTGGCTCAGCGACTGCTCCAGCGAGGCGCGGATGCCGGTGACCACCACTTCCTGCATGGCTGCCGGCGGCGCGGCTTGCTGCGCCTGGGCCGCGATATTGACCGACAACAAGGCGACGGCGGCGGCGATGGGATGTAATACGGGATGCAAACGACTGTTCATAGACTCCTCGTTATGGATGCCCGCCATAGTTGGCGGGACGGTTTTATGGATGAGTACAGACGGCAAACGACTTGCGGGGACACGGAAACGGACAGTACGCCCATGGGCGCCGAAAAAAAAAGGCAAGCCCCCTGGTGCAGGGACTTGCCTTGAAAGACCGAGGAAGACCAGGCCCGGCGCGCGTGCGCCAGGCCCGATCGTCTTGATTACAGCTTGGCGCGCAGGCCCAGGTAGAAGGTACGGCCGTTGCTATAGAAAGCGCGTGGCTGATCCTTGTTTTCGGCGTACATCTTGATGGTGGTGTTCGTCAAGTTAAGCGCATCGAACGTGATCGTGAAGTGTTCGTTGATCTTGTAGTTGAGCGAACCGGCCAGGCCGCCTGCGCCTTCGACGTGCTGGCTGGCACCACGGTCCACGCCCGCCTTGTACGACGAACGGTAGTTGTAGGCCAGGCGTGCGCTGAGGGCGTTGGCTTCGTAGAAGGCCGTCAGGTTGTACGTGTTGCGCGATGCATTGACCAGCTCATCACCGTTGTCCAGCTTGCCGTCGGCATAGGTGTAGTTGGCCAGGATGCCGAAGTCGCCGAACAGCGGTTGCTGGTAGCTGAATTCCGCGCCCTTGTTCTTGCCGCTGGTGTTGAATGGCGACGTGATCAGGTACACGGCATTGGCGTTGCGCTTGCTGTTGAAGTAGGTGGCGCTGACGGTGCCGTTCGACACGACCGATTTCAGGTCCATGTAGAACAGGCCCACCGAGAAGGCCGACTTCGGCGCGAAGTACCATTCGGCGCTGACTTCGGCGTTATCCGACTTGACCGGGTTCAGGTTGACGTTGCCGCCGCTGCCGCTCAGTGCATCGTCGTTCAGCGAAACCGAGCCGCCCAGCGCGCTGTAGTCAGGACGGGCGATGGTGCGGGCGATGGCGCCGCGGACGACCAGGTCATTGCGCACATCGAACTTGATGTTGGCGCTCGGCAGGAAATCGTTGTAGCTGCGCTCGTACAGTTTCTGCGAGTACGGACCCCAGTCGGAACCGGTGATCGTGCCGCCGGCCTGGTTGACCAGGGTCGACTGCTTGGTATGCACGGCGCGCAGGCCGAAGTTACCGCTCCAGGTATCGCCCGTCAGGTTGGCCATGGCGTAGACCGCCGAGGTTTTTTCCTGCAGCTTGAATTCGTCCGTCCAGTTGTGGCGACGCACGTAGTCGAACAGGCGGTTGCCAGGTGCCGCGCCCCAGGCGCCCAGTGCCGCACCATCGTACTTGAAGTAATTGCTCGACAGGTTGCCGCCCAGGTTATTGGCGAAGTCGCTCGGGTACATCGTGCCATTCCAGACAGGACCCGGATTGGAGAAGCCCAGGTCGCCAGGACGGGTTTCGAACGGATGCTCGGCAACGCGCTTGTGGTCGGTCATGCGGCCACCGAACTTGATCGAATCCCAGACGCCGGACGACAGGCGCAGCTCTGCGTCGAGCTGGGCATATTTTTCCTGGTCGACGGAGCGCGATTCGCCGCCACCGGCCCAGGCCGTCGAACCTGGCTTGTTGGTGGTGCCGCCCGGATACGCCACGGTTGCCGGGCTCATGCCGTTCAACTGATACACCATGCCGCCATCGACGTTGTTCTGGTAGTAGACATCGTCGCGGTCATAGCCCACGCCATGGGTCTTGCCCAGCTTGCCGGTCAGGGTCAGGTCCTTGGTGGCGCGGTATTTGAAGTTGAAATCGAGGTAGTACGATTCGCCGCCGGCGTCAGGACGGTAGATATTGTCGACTTCGCCCGAGTTGGTGGCGAACGTGGCGCCCGTCAGGGTACCGTTCTTGACCGTGTAGTTGGTCGGCACCTGGTTGGCGCCATTGATCGAGTTCGCTGGCGCGGCCAGCCAGTTGGTGTTTTGATGCGGCGCCTTCAATTGCGAATAGAAGCCGTTCACATCCAGCGTCAGGTCCTTGCTTGGCTTGAATTCGATGTCGAATGCGCCGCCTTCGCGGGTTTTCTTTTGCTCGAACAGGCTGGCGCCGATAAAGGTCGGCACTTTCACGCCGGCCAGTTCAGGGTGCGCCAGCGCTGCCGCGCTGTTGGCCAGGATAGGCGTGTAGCCCAGGATTTCCTGGCCATCGCGGCGTACGGTCGATTTTTGCGAGAAGCCCTGCACCATGATGCCCAGGGTGTTCGTGTCATTCTTCCAGTTCACCAGGCCGGAGAACTGTGGATCGGTCTTGCCGGCCAGGTCATTGTGGAATGCCTGGATCGAACCTTCGGCCGTGACCTGGTTCTTGAATTCCAGCGGACGGCGGGTGATCACGTCGATCACGCCCGACACGCCGCCTTCAGGCAGGTCGGCGGTGGCGCTCTTGTGCACGACGACCGAGCTGACCAGTTCCGATGGCAGCAAGGAGAAGCTGCTGCTGCGGCCGACGTTGCCGCCGAACTGGTTCAGCACGAACCAGTCGCCGGTGCTGATGGCATGGCCATTGAACAGGGTTTGCTGGAAGCTTGGGCTGGTGCCGCGCAGGCTGACGCGGTCGTTTTCGCCGAAGCCGCCTTCGCCACCGGCCGAGGATTGGGTATTCACACCTGGCAGGCGCTGGATCGCGTCAGCCACGTTACGGTCTGGCATTTTGCCGATGTCTTCGGCCGTCACCACTTCCACCACGGAATCCGCATTGCGTTTTTGCTTCAGCGATTTTTCCAGCGATGCGCGCACGCCGGTCACCGTGACGGTCGTCACATCTTCGGCGGGTGCTTCTTGCGCCTGCGCCGAAAAAGCCAGACCAGCAACCATCACGGCAACGGCCGCGGCGATCGGCGTACGGTGACGCGATCCGGATTTCAATACGGCAGCTGCAGGTGTCAAATTGCGTTTCATGTACTCCCCCTTGATTTAGATCCCAGGATTGGAACCTTTTCATTTTTAATGTAGGTCTTCTTTCCAGCCTGCCAGCTCTCGCCGGCTTGCTGCAGACCCTTCGGTACAACCACTTACAAAACCAATTCAACGCCAATATACTACTATCCAATACCAGAACACTACCAGTTGCAACTTTTTTTTTATAACGTTGCTTGAATCACACAGACCACTTCGCTTAAATCAATTCGTAGCCCGTATGCGGCGCTTAAATACCGGGAAGGGCAGCGGGAAATTATTCGCCTGACAATTCAAATTGGTTTTACAACGGTCTTTTTTGGTATTATCCAGCGACACAAAACAGATACAGAGCGCGTCTGCAACGCGCCGTAACGGAGACCTTGAAGCGTATGACAACCCTGGCTCACATCATGCAAGGCCTGGGGCAGACGAGTAGCCTGCCCCTGTACCAGCAACTGCAGCGCGCGCTGCGCGAAGCGATCGACAAGCGCATCCTCGGCCCCGACGAAGCCCTGCCCGCCGAACGCCAGCTGGCCAGCGACCTGTGCGTATCGCGCATCACCGTGCGCAAGGCCATCGATGGCCTCGTCAGCGAAGGCTTGCTGGTGCGGCGCCCCGGTTCGGGCAATTTCATCAATACGCGCATCGAAAAGAACTTCGCCAAGCTGACCTCGTTTTCCGAGGACATGCGGGCGCGCGGACGCACGCCGCGCAGCGTCTGGCTCAAGCGCTCGGAGGGAACCGTCACGCCGGAAGAGGCCCTGCGCCTGCGGCTGTCGCCCGGGGCGCCCGTCTACCGCTTCCACCGCATCCGCTATGCGGACGAGGTGCCGATGTGCCTGGAATACGCCACCATCGTGGCCAGCTGCCTGCCGGGCCTCGACGCCGTCGACATTTCCATGTACGACGCGCTGGAACAGGCGGGCAACCGCCCCGTGCGCGCCTTGCAGCGCCTGAGCGCGCTGCTGCTGACGGGGGAACAGGCAAGTTTGCTGCAGGCGGAGGAAGGCGATGCGGGCCTGTCGGTGGAACGCCTGGGCTTTTTGCGCGATGGAAGGGCCGTGGAATTTTGCCGCTCCTACTTCCGCGGCGACATGTATGACTTCGTGGCGGAATTAAGTACCAATTAATACCGCATGCCCCATTTTGGCAATACCAGCTGAAACCACTTATTGCACTGCAATATATATTCGCGCCATGCGCCGGGATAGGCGCAGCCATGGCGAAGTGAAATGGGCGATTATCTCGCCGGGCGGCAGATAATATGAAATGGCGGCGCCGCGGATAGCCGCAGCGCAGCACGCCAGGCGGTTTTATTCAAGCCACTGGTGCGCGGCAGCGCCCCGCACCCGCCACGATCGCGCGCAGCGCCCAGCGCCGAACACCGCCAGCCGGGCAGCGGACCCGGCCAGCCGGGCGCGGCGCGGCCATCCCTTGTGGCGGAGCAACGCAAGCGTCCAGCAAGCAAGGAGCAAGGGCGGGAGCGAGGGCTGGAGCAAGGGCGTAGCGCCGGCGCGCATCGCGGGCGCGGGCGGCAGGCTGGCGTTTATTTGCGCGTGCGCTTTTCGTGCACCAGCTGGCCGCTGCTGATGCGCGCCAGCTCGGCCATCTCCTGGGCCAGAAACGCCAGCAAGTCGTCGATGCTGACGATGCCGGACAGCCCGCCCAGGCTATTGACCACGGGCAAGCGGCGGATGCCATTGACGCGCATGCGCTCGATGATTTCATAGACGTCTTCGTCTTCGCTGGCCGTCAGCAGCTGGGCACTCATGATGTCGCCCACCAGCAAGCTTTCAGGATCCAGCCCCAGGGCGATGACGGAGATGACGATGTCGCGGTCCGTGAGGATGCCGATGGGCACGCGCTCGCCGTTGGGCTGCTCGGCCACGACCAGGTCGCCCACGTGGTGCTGGCGCATCAGCAGCGCCGCTTGCTGCACGCTGGTATCACGCTGACAATGAATAGTTTGCAAGGTGCAGATATCGCCGATACGCATGTTGCCACTCCCAGGCTGCCGGAATGTCAACGCTACGCCCGCCCGCCTGCACGGGCTTGAGGCAAATCAATTGAAACGGATCTTACTTTTCGTCGGGGGGCGGCAGGAAGCAGGCTTCGACGATCTGCAGGTCGTTATCCTTGGCGAACTCGCGCACGAAGTGAAACGCCATCGGCTCGATCTCGCGCAGCTTGGTGTTGACCACCACCGACTTGACGCCGTTGACGACGGTCGGACGCACGTAGGGCGAATACTGGAGGTGCGCGTTGCGCCCGCCACCTTCGGGATTGAAACAGGACATCACTCCACAAAGGCGCTCGGCCCAATCGCTGGGTCGAAATTGCTTGCCATTGCTGGTGAGACCAAGGATGAAGAACTCGTCTGAGAGTTCCCCTGTTTTTTGAGATAACTCGGCCATGTGGCTTGTCGGGACTGGATTGCGTGAATGGCCCCGGCGGGTAAGCCGGGCTGGTCGTTCAGTTGTGTAACTGCACTGCGTGTACTGCGGTAAGCCAGTATTATATCTTATAGAAGACTTGGGTTCTACCTCGATCTGCCCTGCACCTGCAAACAGGGGCTGGCACGCAGTGCGCGCCAGCCCCTATTTTAACCTTGTTCCATGCGCAGGGCGCATGCGCGGCGACGGTGCGCGCGCAGCGGCAGGCGCATCAGCCGAGGAAAACGGCGCCCGACATCAGCAGCAGCAACAGCATCCACAGCAGCAAGGCGCGCCACACCAGGCCCACCGTGCTCTGCAACGCACGCGCGCCCGGCTCTTCGCCGGGCAGGATATCGCTTTCGCTGTCGCTGTCATCGACGGCCAGGTCGGGCGTCGTCAGCACGCGCGCCGCCGTTTCCGCTGGCGTGCCCAGGCGCACGCCCATGGCGCCGCCGCCCGCCGTCAGGATGATGCCGATGGCCTCGTCCTGCCAGCGCTGGGCGAAATTGCGCCAGGCATAGATGGCGTCCTCGAAATTGCCCACCACGGCAAAGGCCACGGCCGTCAGGCGCACGGGAATCCAGTCGATCCAGTAAAAGGCGCGCGCGGCAAACTGGCCGAACGCTTCATTGCGCATGTGCTCGGGTTCGTTCCAGGCGCGCGCCAGGTATTCGGCCACGCGGTACATCACGGCGCAGGCAGGGCCGAGCGGCATGAGGAACCAGAAGAACACGCCAAAGACATTGCGGTGCGTGGTGATCAGGGCTTTTTCGACGGCGATGCGGGCGATTTCACTCGCCTCCATGCCCACCGTGTCAAGCTTGGTCCATTCGGCCAGCAGGGTGCGCGCGGTCGCCTCGTCGCCGGCGCTCAAGGCCAGCTGGATCGAGGTGAAATAATGGCTGTAGTGGCGAAAGCCCAGCGTCAGGTAGACGATGAGGACGTTCCAGGCGAACGCCAGCAGTGACAATTGGTAGTGGAGCAAGATCCAGTACACGCCTGCCGTCGGCACCATCAGCACGCCGATCATCAGGAACCAGCCCATGCGCCCGTGGTTGGCATGGCCGGCATTGAACCAGGTCTCCATGCGCATTGCCAGGCTCTTGATCTCGGCGTAGATCGGATTGTCCGCGCGCAAAGGTTTGAGCTGCTCGATCAGCAATGCGCAAAGTATGGAGAGAAATGTCATCAAACGTCCTTTTTGTCTTTTTCAGCAATACCGCAATGCCCGCTACGATAGCGCAGTGCAGTGCTGGAATCAAACTTATTACGTGCGCGGCGCCATTTTACGCGCGCAAGAGGTGAAACAGATTGCGCAGCATGCCAGCGGTGGCGCCCCAAATATAAAAGCGCTCGTACGGCATGGCGTAAAACGAACGCCGTCCGCCCGGCAATTCCACCGACAGGCGCTGGTGGTTGACGCCATCCATCAGGAAAGCCAGCGGCACTTCGAAGATTTCCGCCACTTCCGACGGGTCGGCGCGCAAGTCGAACGGCGGCGTGACGAGGCCCACCACGGGCGTGACCCGGTAGCCGGTGCCCGTCAGGTAATCGGGCAGGCAGCCCAGCACTTCGACATGCTCGCGCGCCAGGCCCACTTCTTCTTCCGTTTCACGCAGGGCCGTGGCAATGGCCGAGTCATCGAACGGCTCGCTGCGTCCGCCGGGAAAGCTCACCTGGCCCGCATGGCTGCTCAGGTGGTCGGTGCGCAGGGTGAGCAGGATGGTCAAGCCCTGCGGGCGCTGCACGAGGGGGATGAGCACGGCGGCGCGCACCGGCTCGGCGCGGGCGGAGAGGAAATCCTGGGTGATCTCGGGCCGCCATTGCGGCTGCTCGCGCAGGCGCCGGCGCAGCCAGTCGGGCGTCAGGCGTTCGGCGTCCAGCGCCGCTTCGCCGGCGATGGAATCGATGGCGAGTTGTTTGGGATCAAATGCGATAGTGGCCATTGCCCCTCCCTCATGATTAAAATCAGCTGGCAAATGCGTCGCGAGCGGAAGGAAGAGGCGGCCGAGACGCGCAACCGCACTCCAGTACGGCGAGCATCGCAGGCTGCCTGTGCCGACGCGCGGCAGCTTGGGCCAGGTGCCAGCATAAAAAAAGGGCGCCGCGAGGCACCCTTTTCCCAACGCAGACGCTGATATTACGCGCTTGCTTTCGCCACAACGCGGCGGTTTGGCAATTTTTCTTTGATACGCGCCGATTTACCCGAACGCTCACGCAGATAGTACAGCTTGGCGCGGCGAACGTCACCACGGCGTTTCACTTCGATCGAAGCGATCAGCGGCGAGTACAGTTGGAACGTACGCTCAACGCCTTCACCCGACGAGATCTTGCGAACGATGAAGTTCGAGTTCAGGCCACGGTTACGACGCGAGATAACGACGCCTTCGTAAGCCTGGGCGCGCTTGCGCGTGCCTTCGACTACGTTGACGCTGACGATAACGGTATCGCCTGGTGCGAAGTCAGGAATCGATTTACCCAGACGGGCGATCTCTTCTTGCTCTAATTGTTGAATCAAGTCCATTTTTAACACTCCGAAAACCATCATGCCGGCGCACTGTGGATAGCGTGCTATCCGCCCGGTAGAGGATGGGTATTACCAATTTGGGCAACATGCCCGGCACTGCAAGGCCACCCTGCTTGCCGTCCGAAAACGGCTTACAGGCTGGCCAGGAATTGTTCGTCGGTCTTGCTGAGCAAGCCGGCGGCGCGCGCACTGGTCAACAGATCAGGACGCTTCTTCGCGGTCGCTTCCAGCATGCGCTGGCGGCGCCACTTGCCGATCTCGGCATGATTACCACCCATCAAGACGGGCGGCACGGCCATGCCTTCGTATATCTCCGGCCGTGTGTAATGCGGCGAATCGAGCAAGCCATTGACGAAACTGTCCTCGATGGCCGACGCCTCGGTGTTCAAGACACCCGGCAACAGGCGGATCACCGCATCCATCAGCGCCATGGCGGGCAGCTCGCCGCCCGACAGGACAAAGTCGCCGACGCTGATTTCTTCGTCGACGCAACGGTCCAGCAAGCGCTGGTCCACCGCTTCGTAGCGGCCGCACAGGATGACGAGACCAGGCTCGGCTTTCAACTGCGTGACGCGCTCGTGCGTCAGTGGACGACCCTGCGGCGACATGAACACCACGCGCGGCGCCGCCAGGCCCAGTTCGGTCTGGCGTTGCTTCGCGGCATTAATCGTCGCTTCGAGCGGACGGGCCATCATCACCATGCCGGGGCCGCCGCCATACGGGCGGTCGTCCACGGTGCGGTGATTGTCCGTCGTGAAATCACGGGGATTCCACAAGGACAAGCCACATTTGTTTTGCTCGAAGGCACGCCGGGTCACACCCGACTGCGTCAGCGCGGCAAACATTTCCGGGAACAGGGTCACGACATCAAACTGCATCGCTCACCCTCCCACAAATATTGCGCGGCGCAAAGTTAAGCGCAGGCGGTTTAATAATCGAGGCCCCAGTCGACCGTGATCTTCTTGGCGGCCTTGTCAACGTTAATGACAAACTGGCCGACAAACGGGATCAGGCGCTCAGGCGCCTTTTCAGCGGCGTCATCGGCAGTGGCGACGGGAGTAACGCGCAAAATCGATTGCGGACCATTGCTCATCATGTCGTGCACTGTGCCGAGGCACTCGCCTTGCAAATTCTCAACTGTCAGTCCGATCAGATCGGACCAATAAAATTCATCGGCCGACAGCGTCGGGAAATGGCTACGCGGAATTTGCACAGACACGCCTTTCAGCGCTTCTGCGGCATCCCGCCCGACCACACCCACCAGCTGGGCCACGACGTCGCCGCCGTGTAACTTCGCTTGCCTGACTTGAACGTCGTGCAAGGTCGGTTTATCAAACCACCAGGTTTTGACGCTTAATAATGCATCCGCATCGTCGGAGAAAGGAGTGATCCTGACTCCGCCAGCAATGCCATAGGCACCGGAGACATAGCCTACCTGTACCAGGTCATCGGGGACTTTCACCCCGGATGCAGTCTTGACCGTCAAACCAGTGATCTAATTAAGCTGCTGCTTTGTTGTTGCTGGCTACCAGGCGAGCAACGGTTGGCGACAATTGTGCGCCAACGCCTTGCCAGTAGGCCAGACGGTCTGCGGTGATACGCAGTGGAACTTCGCCACCTTGCGCCATCGGGTTGTAAAAACCGATACGCTCAATGAAGCGACCATCGCGGCGATTGCGCGAATCAGTAGCGACGATGTTGAAGAACGGGCGCTTCTTGGCGCCTCCACGAGCTAAACGAATAACGACCATAATATTTCCAAAAAGTGTGCTGAGGCGGAAAAAGCCGCAAATTATAGCGCGCTTTACCGCCAGGCAGCAAGCGTTATGATGACGGGCGTGTAATTTGGGCTAATCAAACATTATGACCAGTCAGGGCCGAAGACGCAATAGGCGCGTGCGCCTATCGTGCCGACAATGCCATGCATTGGCCAGCGAATCAGGCGACATCATCGCACAATGGTGCATGAAAGTGCTATCGCTGCGCCCGACAATGCGCAATACTGGCCATCTTTACCGATGAGCAACTCTGGAGTCCCATGAGCACCACGACCATTTTGCAACAGTCGCACAAGAACAAGGCCTTCACCAGCCTACTGGCCTTCCTGCTGGGCTGCCTGGGCGCCCACCGCTTTTACCTGCATGGCATCAAGGATACCTGGGGCTGGCTGCACCTGGCCGCCCTGCCCGCCGCCCTGCTGCTGCGCCAGCTCTTTCCCGAGGCCGACTGGTTTTACCAGATCCTGCCCCTGACCCTGTCCGCGCTGGCCGGCTTCCTGGAAGCGCTGGTGCTGGGCCTGATGCCGGACGACAAGTGGGATGCGCGCTACAACACCGCCTCCGGCCACCAGTCGGACACGGGCTGGCCGCTGGCCGTGGTGCTGGTTGCTACCTTGATGCTAGGCGCAGGCGTGCTCATCGCCACCATGGCGCGCCTGTTCGACCTGCTGTACACGGGCGGCGCCTACGGTTAATTTCCATGTAGAAATGACATCGAACGCACGCCACGCACCGCACATGTAAGTGTTGGTAAGCAATCATGATTTTCCTCTATACTGCATTCACAATGCCAACATTACTGGCACATTCAACACCCCCTAGGAGAAGATCATGATTCGTCGCCCATACCTCATCGCAGTGGCCATTACCGCCCTGTTCAGCACTTCCGCCTTCGCGCAAAACCTGTCGCCCAAGGCGCAATACACCTACGACACCAAACAAGCGAACACGCGCTATGCGGACGACAAGAAATTGTGCGCAGAAGAAACAAACTCGAAAGCCCGCATGCAATGCCTGCGCGACGCGAAAAGCGAATACGACCAGGCCATCATCAATGCCAAGGCCGCGCAAAAAGCGGGCAATGCCTACGCTGGCCAGAACAGCAAGCCGGCACAGCACCAGATCTGCGCCGAGTGCGGCAAGGTCGTGGCTGTGAACGTGGCGGAAAAAGCCGGTGAAGGCGGCGCCCTGGGCATGATCGGCGGCGGCGTGGCCGGCGCCCTGCTGGGCCGCCAGGTGGGTAGCGGACGCGGCAAGGACCTGGCCACCCTGGCCGGCGCCGCCGGCGGCGCGTATGCAGGCAAGCAAGTCGAAGGCCACATGAAGAACGCCAAGACCTGGACCGTCACCGTGCAATACGAAACAGGCGCCAAGGCCGATTTCGCATTTGACCAGGACCCTGGCCTGGCGGCTGGCGACTTGGTACGCAATTCCGGCAACGGCATCGCCCGCCGTTAAGAACGCAGGCAAAGCGTCCATGGCGGCGTTGCATTGTCTTGTCGCACTAGCGTGCTGCCTGCGACAACGCGCCTTGCCCTGAACGCTTTCCCAAGCATTCTTGATAGAAATAAAAAAAGCGCTGGAGAGTGATCTCCAGCGCTTTTTTTGCATGCAGCCAGCTTGCGCCGGCCAGGTTTCAACTTAAAACTGCTCTTCCGACAAGGCCATCACGCCGGCGCTGCCGTCGATGATGGTGGCGCGCAAGCCTGGCGCCTGCGACAGGATGTGGTCGGCAAAGAAGCGCGCGGTGGCGATCTTGGCGTTATAGAACGAAGCGTCGCCGCTGCCCTCGCCCAGCTTTTGCTGCGCCGCCACGGCCGCGCGCGCCATTTGCCAGCCGCCCAGCACGATGCCGGCCAGCTTCAGGTAGGGCACGCTGCCCGCGAACACCGCCTTGATATCCGACTTCATGTTCGCCACCACGTACTCGACCACGGCTTCCAGCGCGGCGCTGCCTTCGGCCAGGTGGCGCTGCATGGCCTGGAAATCGGCGCCAGTCAGCTCGCCCAGCTGGGCTTCCGTGGCGCGCACCTGGGCGATGATGGCTTTCGCCACGGCGCCGCCGTCGCGCACCGTCTTGCGGCCCACCAGGTCGTTGGCCTGGATGGCCGTCGTGCCTTCGTAAATGGTGAGGATCTTGGCGTCGCGGTAATGCTGGGCGGCACCTGTTTCTTCAATAAAACCCATGCCGCCATGCACTTGCACGCCATCGCGCGTGACGTCCTGCGACATTTCCGTGGCCCAGCCCTTGATCACGGGCACCAGGTATTCATAGGTCGCCAGGCTTTCCGCGCGCACCTCGGCGTCCGGATGGTGGTGCGCGACATCGCTGATGGCCGCGCCCACATAGGCCAGCGCGCGCGCCGCCTCCGTCTGCGAACGCATCGACATCAGCATGCGGCGCACGTCCGGGTGGTGGATGATGGAGACGGGACCGGCCGACCCGGCCAGGTCGCGCGACTGCACGCGGTCCTTGGCGAACGCCACGGCCTGCTGGTAGGCGCGCTCGGCCAGGCCGATGCCTTGCAGGCCGACGCCGAAGCGGGCCGCGTTCATCATGATGAACATGTATTCCAGGCCGCGGTTTTCCTCGCCCACCAGGGTGCCGATGGCGCCGCCATGGTCGCCGAACTGCAGCACGGCCGTGGGACTGGCCTTGATGCCCAGCTTGTGCTCGATCGACACGCAGTGGGCGTCGTTGCGCGCCCCCAGGCTGCCATCGGCGTTGACGAGGAACTTCGGCACGATGAACAGCGAAATGCCTTTCACGCCGGCGGGCGCGTCCGGCGTGCGGGCCAGCACCAGGTGGACGATGTTTTCCGCCATGTCGTGCTCGCCATACGTGATGAAAATCTTCGTGCCGAAGACTTTATATGTGCCATCGTCCTGCGGCACGGCGCGCGTGCGCACGGCGGCCAGGTCGGAACCGGCCTGCGGCTCCGTCAAATTCATGGTGCCCGTCCATTTACCGGACACCAGGTTTTCCAGGTAGGTGGCTTTTTGTGCATCGCTGCCCGCCGTCAGCAGCGCTTCGATGGCGCCATCGGACAATAAGGCGACGAGGGCAAACGAGATGCTGGCCGAGTTGAGCATTTCGATGCAAGGCGTGGCCAGCAGCTTGGGCAAGCCCTGGCCGCCAAATTGCGTCGGATGCTGCACGCCTTGCCAGCCCGCTTCGCCATACGCCTTGAAGGCTTCCTTGAAGCCTTTCGAGGTGGTGACTTGGCCATCGTGCCAGAAGCTCGGCTCCTTGTCGCTGGGGCCGTTCAAGGGGGCCACCACGCCGCCGCAGAACTTGGCATTTTCTTCCAGCACGGCTTCGGCCGTATCGGGCGTGGCGTCTTCGCAGCCCGGCAAAGTGTGGATTTCGGCCAGACCGGCCAGTTCGTTCATGACGAACAACATGTCTTTCAGCGGGGCTTGATAGCTCATCTTCTTTTCTCCAAGAAAAAAGCCACGCGCGGCTCGCCGTGTGGGGCGGGCCGGCGTGGCTTTGTCAGTAACAAAACCGGAAGGGGTGTGACTTAACCCAGTTCTTTGACCAGTTGCGGCACGATCTCGAACAGGTCGCCCACGATGCCGTAGTCGGCCACGGCAAAGATCGGCGCTTCCGGATCCTTGTTGATGGCGACGATGGTCTTCGAGTCTTTCATGCCGGCCAGATGCTGGATCGCGCCGGAAATGCCGACGGCGATGTACAGCGATGGCGCGACGATCTTGCCCGTCTGGCCCACTTGCCAGTCGTTCGGCACGAAGCCGGCGTCGACGGCGGCGCGCGAGGCACCCATGGCGGCGCCCAGCTTGTCGGCCAGCGGTTCCAGGATGTGGAAGTTTTCAGCCGAACCCATGCCACGGCCGCCCGACACGATGATTTTCGCGGCGGTCAGTTCAGGGCGGTCGGACTTGGCCAGTTCGCGGCCCACGAAGGCGGATTTGCCGTTGTCGGCGACGGCGGCAACGGTTTCCGTGGCGGCCGAACCGCCGGTGGCGGCAGCGGCGTCGAAACCGGTGGTACGCACGGTGATGACCTTGACCTTGTCGCCAGATTGCACGGTGGCAATGGCGTTACCGGCGTAGATCGGACGCTCGAAGGTGTCGGGCGAATCGACCTTGGTGATTTCCGAGATTTGCGCCACGTCCAGCTTGGCGGCGACGCGCGGCAGGATGTTCTTGCCGTAGGCGGTGGCTGGCGCCAGGATGTGGCTGTAGTTGCCGGCGATGGCCAGCACTTGCTCGGCCACGTTTTCGGCCAGGCCGTCGGCAAAGTATGGCGCGTCGGCGACGATGACTTTCGTCACGCCGGCGATTTGCGCGGCGGCGGCGGCGGCAGCCGATGCGTTCGAGCCTGCAACCAGTACGTGCACGTCGCCGCCGCACTGGGCAGCCGCGGTCACGGTGTGGTGGGTGCTGCCCTTTAAGGTAGCGTTGTCGTGTTCAGCAATAACTAATGCGACCATGAT
>CAUSDR010000033.1:0-24089 GCA_963530105.1 uncultured Janthinobacterium sp. | reverse complement strand
TTTGCCGCCAGCCTGGCCAGTTCCATGGAGATCGTCTTTTTCCTGGCCGGTCCCGTCTTGCTGGGCTTGCTCAGCGTCATCGCCCTGCCCGGCTTTCTCGCCGTGACCCTGCCCTGGCCCGCCGCGCTGGGCCTGCTGGGCGGGCAAGCGCTGCTGACCTGCCTGCCCGCCTGGCTGCTGCGCAAGCGCCTGTTGCCGGCCGCGACCGCCGCCTGGCTGCGCCAGCTGCCCTTGCCGCCGCGCCTGCGCTGGCAAGCCGATATCGCCGTGGCCGGCATGCTGATGCTGCCGCTGGGCATCGCCTATGCCGTCTCGGCCAGCATCTGGCTGCTGCAATCGCCGCCCTGGCTGCGCCCCATTGCCGGCCCCGGCATGGCCGCCACCGTTGCTGTCTGGCTGCTGGCTTGGGCATTAACAAGTGGCATCATCGCGCGGCGCCTGCGCGCGCCGCGCCCCGTGCCGCGCGCGCACGCCCCGACGATGACAAGGTATGTGCCGCGCCGGCCCCGCTGGCGCACCGGCTTCCTGTGGCGCCAGCTGTTCTGGCTGCCGTTCTGGCGCAATGAAAACGTGATCGGCGTGCAGCAAAGCGTGCTGCTGGCCACTGCCGGCGCCAGCATGCTGGCCTGGCTGCTGCGCGCGCCGCTCGTGCCCGCACCGCTGCTGGGTTTGCTGGCCAGCGCCAGCCTGGTCATTGTGACGGACCGCGGCGACAAGGCCGTGCGCGAGCAGATCGCCGTGCTGCGCCCCGCGCTGGATGCCTGGCCGCTGGCCAGCGGCCATCTCCTGCGCCTGGCTTGCGGCATCAGCCTGCTGCCCGCTTTCGGCATCCTGCTCGGTGCCGGCATCTTGCTGTATTGCATCGATCCCGCCGTCTTGCAGCGGCGCGTAAGCAGCGTCTACGCCATCACGGCCTGTATCGCCCTGCTGGCCATCGTCGGCTTGCCGCGCCTGACGGCGCGCGGCCGCGTCGTCCTCGTCGCCCTGTCCATCCTTGCCTTGAGCGCCATCGGAAGCGAATTATGGAATTGACCGTCTCCTCTCCCGTGCTGCGGATCGCGCAGCTCGATTTTCACTTCGCCACGCACAGCGTGTTTCAGCAGTACAGCCAGCAATTCGGCCCCGGCATCAGCTGGCTGCGCGGCGCCAACGGGGCCGGCAAGACCACCCTGCTGAAACTGGCGGGCGGCGCCCTGTTGCCCGCGCGCGGCGCCATCCGCCTCGACGACATCGACAGCGCCCGCATGCCGCTGGAATACCGCGCGCAAGCCTTCTATTGCGGCGGCGACGCTCCCGCCCTGCCGTGGCTGCGCGTGCATGAATTCCTCGACCTGCACCTGGCCCTGTATCCGGGCAGCGACGAGGCCCTGCTGAACGGGGAACTGGAGGCCTTTGCCATGACGTCGACCTTGCAGCAAAGCATTACCGCCCTCTCGCTGGGCCAGCATAAGAAGCTGCAGCTGGCGCTGGCCCTGGCCTTGCCCGTGCGTTTATTGCTGATCGACGAACCGTTCAATGGCCTCGATACGGCCGCCATGGCGCACCTGCGCGCGCGCCTGGCCGAGCCGGCCCGCCTGGCGCGCCAGTGCATCGTGCTGACCAGCCATGTGGCGCCGGACGTGCCGCTGGCGGCCACCGTGCAGCTGTGACAGAGATAGGCCTTGGCAGACCGGGCCAGAAACGCTTAGGATGCCGGGCCGGCGATCCCGGCGCAGCCATTCATAACAAACGGCGACACACGGCAGCTTACCCGCGCGCCGCGCCCATTCTGGAGATCCGCATGTCGAACACCCACCGCAGCGCCCTGGCCATCCTGTGCGCCGCCCTTGCCACGTCCGCGCTCGCCGCCGGCCCCACGGGAACGGCCGCCGACTACGGCACGCCCGCCCACCACGGCGCCGCCCAGCGCACCATCACGCTGCAGGCCGACACGCGCCACATCAATGTCACGCGCGGCGAAACCGTCACCATCGCGCGCGCCGGCCAGCGTTTTACGTGGCACGTGCACACCTTCAGCAACAGGACCGTCTTCGCCCTCGCCGACATCGCGCCGCAGGACATGGCCGTCGATGGCGTGCAAGTGTACGTGGCCGCCAATCCCCAGTACGCGGGCAGCTGATTTTCCTGCGCGCATAAAAAAACCGGAACCACCTTGCGGCAGTTCCGGTTTTTGTTTGATACGGCTCAATAGTTACGCCGTCAGCGCTTCTTTCGCCGCGGACTCATCGACCACTTCCTCGTCGTCCGAGCGGATCAGGTGGTCAAAGGCGGACAGGGCTGCCTTGGCACCTTCGCCGGTGGCGATGATGATCTGCTTGTACGGCACCGTGGTGACGTCGCCGGCCGCGAACACGCCGGGGATCGACGTCTGGCCGCGGGCGTCCACTTCGATTTCGCCGTGGCGCGACAAGGCTACCGTGCCTTTCAGCCATTCCGTGTTCGGCACCAGGCCGATTTGCACGAAGACGCCTTCCAGCTCGACCTTCTTCGACTCGCCGCTGACGCGGTCCGTATAGCTCAGGCCGTTGACGATCTTGCCGTCGCCGTGGATCTCGGTGGTTTGCGCCGAGGTGATCACGGTCACGTTAGGCAGGCTGTGCAGCTTGCGTTGCAGCACCGCATCGGCACGCAGTTCCGCGCCGAACTCGATCAGGGTCACGTGTTTCACCAGGCCGGCCAGGTCGATCGCCGCTTCCACGCCCGAGTTGCCGCCGCCGATGACGGCCACGCGCTTGCCCTTGAACAGGGGGCCATCGCAGTGCGGGCAGTAGGCGACACCGTGGTTGCGGTATTCCTTCTCGCCCGGCACGTTGATTTCGCGCCAGCGGGCGCCGGTGGCCAGGATGACAGTCTTGGCTTTGAGCACGGCGCCATTCGCCGTTTCAATCTGCACCAGCTTGCCCGGCGTCAATTTCGTGGCGCGCTGGGTGTTCATGATGTCGACTTCGTATTCCTTGACGTGCTGTTCCAGCGCCATGGCGAACTTCGGCCCATCCGTTTCCTTGACCGAAATAAAGTTTTCAATCGCCAGGGTATCGAGCACCTGGCCGCCGAAACGCTCGGCCAGCACGCCCGTCTTGATGCCCTTGCGGGCCGCGTAGATGGCCGCTGCCGCGCCGGCAGGGCCGCCGCCGACGATCAGCACGTCAAACACATCTTTCTTGTTCAGCGCTTCGGCCTGGCGGGCACCGGCGTTGGTGTCGAGCTTGGCGAGGATTTCCTCGACATTCGTGCGGCCCTGGCCGAAGTGTTCGCCATTCAGGAACATCATTGGCACAGCCATGATCTGGCGCGCTTCCACTTCTTGCGGGAACACGCCGCCATCGATGGTGGTGACCTTGATGCGCGGGTTGATCACCGCCATGGCATTCAATGCCTGCACCACTTCCGGGCAGTTATGGCAGGAGAGCGAAATAAACGTTTCAAATTCGTAATCGCCGTCGAGGTTGCGGATCTGCTCGATCACGGCATCGTCGAACTTGATGGTGTGGCCGCCCACTTGCAGCAGCGCCAGCACCAGCGAAGTAAATTCATGGCCCAGCGGCACGCCGGCGAAACGCACGCCGATATCGGTGCCCGGGCGGTTGATGCTGAACGACGGGGTACGTACGCCCGCCTCCATGCGCTCGACCAGCGTGATCTTGTCGCTCAACAGGACGATTTCCTGGAGCAATTCCTTCATTTCGCGGGCTTTTGCGCTGTCATCGAGAGAAGCGACCAACTCAAGCGGATACACCACTTTTTCCAGGTAGGATTTCAGTTGGGTTTTGAGGGTTGCGTCTAACATGATTTTTTCCTTTTCTACAAATATTTAGGCGAATGCCGGGCCGGACACCCGGTCCGGCATCGCGGTAACTACTTGTTTGCTGCCGTGTACTTCAAGGCGTCAAGACTTAGATCTTGCCAACCAGGTCCAGCGATGGGGTCAGGGTTGCTGCGCCTTCCGTCCATTTGGCTGGGCACACTTCGCCTGGGTGGGCGGCAACGTACTGGGCTGCCTTGACTTTGCGCAGCAGTTCCGATGCGTCACGGCCGATGCCGTTGTCATGCACTTCCAGCACTTTGATGAAGCCGTCCGGATTGATGACGAAGGTGCCGCGCAGTGCCATGCCTTCTTCTTCGATCATGACTTCGAAGTTGCGCGACAGGGCGCCGGTCGGGTCGCCGATCAGTGCGTATTGCACTTTCTTGATGGCGTCCGAAGTGTCGTGCCATGCTTTGTGCGCGAAGTGCGAATCGGTCGAGATGCCGTAGACATCAACGCCCAGCTTCTGGAATTCAGCGTGGTGATCGGCCAGATCTTCCAGTTCGGTTGGGCAAACGAAGGTGAAGTCGGCTGGGTAGAAGACGAATACCGACCACTTGCCTTTCAGCGACGCTTCCGTCAGGTCGACGAATTTGCCATTGTGGTATGCGGTTGCCTTGAATGGTTTAACTTGGGTATTGATCAGCGACATAGTCATTTCCTCTCGTGTGGTGAATCAGTAAGACTCTAGTGTAAGGGGTTTTAACCCATATGCAAAATTGATTGTCACAATAGTTTCAATTAGTTTTAGCTATCATGACGCCATGGGAACTCCATGATAGGCAGTTCCCACGGGATTGGATAGCGGTGACAGTGGATACCCCTGCCGCCGCCAGGTGTTTAGTTTTTCAGTTCTTCCGGTACCTTGCCGCCGTTTTCCGCCAGCTTGATCATCACCTGGCGGTGCAGCCAGATATTCATGCTGGCCGAATCATTGGTGTCGCCCGTGAAATGCAGTTCCTGCGCCAGTTCCTTGCGCGCGGCCAGGCTGCTATCGAGTTGCAACAGTTTCATCAGATCGACGATGGACGTGCGCCAATTGAGTTTTTCGGCGCTCTTGTTGGCCAGGTCGACCAGCACCACTTCCACGTCCACCACGGGCGCGGCGGCGGCAGGGGCGGCTCCTGCCGCCGCTGGCGTTGCTGCTGGCGCAGCAGCCGGAGCCGTGGTGGCGGCAGGCGTGGCGGCCGGGGCGGCGTCGGACGAATGGTGGAAGATTTTATTGTAGATATTGCTGAAAATGCCCATGAGTACACCTCGAGTTGGAGTGAATGGAAGAAGTATTGCCTGCGCGCCCGGTGTACATGCGGTAGACCGGTGACAGCTAAGCCGGGCGCAGGCGCCAGCGAGTCGAGTATAAGCCCGTTCAGGCCGGGAGCCCCGTCCCGCAGGCCTGGCTGCAATCTGGTGGCGCCGCGCGCCCGTTTCAAGGGTGCAAGGGCCGCTGCGCGCGCAGCAGCGCGTCGAACGCTTCGATGGCCAGCGGCGGCGCAAACAGGTAGCCTTGCGCAGAATCACAGCCGATCTCCAGCAGCAGCGCGCGCTGCGCCACCGTTTCCACCCCTTCGGCGATCACTTGCAAGCCCAGCTTGTGCGCCACGCTGATGATGGCTTCGCACAGGGCCAGCTCGCTGGCGCCGGGCGCCAGCTTGCCGATCATGGCGCCGTCGATCTTCAGGTAATCGATGCCGCACTGCTGCAACTGCGTCAGCGAAGCGTGGCCGCTGCCAAAATCGTCGAGCGCGATCTGCAAGCCTGCGGCGCGCAAGTGCTGCAGGCGCTGCGCCATGCCGCCGCCGGCTCCCAGCAGCGCGTCTTCGCGCATGTCGAGCACGATGGCCGTGGCCGGCACGTCCAGCGCCGCCAGCTGGCGCAGCCAGGTGCCGGGCGCATCGGCTTCGCGCTGCCACTCCAGCGGCGACTGGTTGATGCACAGCTGCAAATCCGGTCCGATCGGGTAGCCGGCCGCGCGCCAGCGCTGCAATTGTTCGCCCGCCGCGCGCAGCACCCAGTCGCCGATCTCGACGATCAGGCCGCTGCTTTCGGCCAGCGCCAGGAAATCCGGCGGACACACCACGCCCCGCTGCGGATGATTCCAGCGCAGCAAGGCTTCCGCCTTGGCGATGCGCCCGTCCCGCAGCCCGACGATGGGCTGGTAGACCAGCTGCATCTGCTGCTCGCGCAAGGCCGTGCGCAAGTCCGCGCCCAGGCGCATGCGGTTGACGGCCGCCACCTGCAGCGCGGGCGTAAAGTAGCTGTAGCGGTTGCGCCCCGCCCCTTTCGACACATACATGGCCTGGTCCGCATGCTTGAGCAAGTCCTCGATATTGCCCGCGTCATCGGGATACAAGGTGATGCCGATCGACGCCGAGACGAAGGCCTGCTCCTGCCCCAGCAGGAATGGCGCCAGCAAGCCGTCGAGGATTTGCCGCGCGATGCGGTCGATCTGCTGCAAGTCGTCGAGGTCGGACAAGATTACCGTGAATTCGTCGCCGCCCAGGCGCGCCACCGTATCCGTCTCGCGCACGCCCACGCGGATGCGCCGCGCCGCCTCGATCAGCAGGATGTCGCCCTGGTGATGCCCGAGGGTATCGTTGACTTCCTTGAAATGGTCGAGGTCGATGAACAGGATGGCCACGCGGCTGGCATCGCGGCGGCCTTGCGCCAGCGCCAGGCGCAGGCGTTCGTGGAACATGCGCCGGTTCGGCAATTGCGTCAGGGTATCAAAATTGGCTTGCTGCCAGATCAGCGCTTCCGATTGCCGCTTGTCCGTCACGTCTTCCAGCATGCACAAATGGTGCGGGCCGCGGTGGCGCGCCGTGTCGATGGCCGTCACCGAGGCGTCGACCCACACCACGCCGCCATCGGGACGCACGATGCGTTTCGAGTGGCGAAAGCCGGCCAGACTGCGTTCCAGCAATTGCGCCACCTGTTCCTGCTCGCCCGCCACGTCGTCGGGATGGCTGATCTCCATCCAGCTCGACTGCTTCATGTGCTCCAGGCTGCGTCCGCTGATGGCCAGGTAGCGGGGATTGATGTCAAGAAAGCGGCCGCTCAGGGTATCGATCAGGGCGATGCCCATGGGCGCTTCCTCGAACATGGTGCGAAAGCGCAACTCGCCCTGGCGAATGGTTTCCTCCGTGCGGCGGCGCTCGCGCGCCAAGTTGCTGAAGTGAAACGCGGCCGCCACGGCCAGCAGGCTGCCCGCCAGGCCCAGCGACAGGTATAGCCAGCCCAGGTCGGCGCCCGGCACGGGGCGGTAGAGGAAACCCTTGTAGGCGCTGCTGTCCGTGGCATTGCGCGGCAGCACGTCCATGTCCGCATAGGTATCGGCGATGTGCTGCCAGCGCTGCGGATTCATGTAGCCCGGTTCCACCAGGGTGGGCTGCAGCAGCAGCTCCATCTGCTGGGCTTCGTACAGCAGGTGCGCGTGGTCATGGCGCTGGCTGTACTTGGCGTGGATCAGCTGCGCCATTTCCTCGCGGTGCACCATCGCATATTGCCAGCCGCGCAGGCTGGCCGCGCGGAACGCTTTCGCGCGCTCGGGATGGCGGCGCAATTCATGCTCGCTGGTAAACAGGTTGTCGCCGTAGAAATCGATGCCGGCCGTGCGCGGGGTGAACTGGTAATACGGAAAGCCCGCCCGGTCCAGGTAGTCCGGTTCATTGGTGGAATACGCGGCGATGGCGTCAACCTTGCCGTCGATCAAATCCTCGACCCGGTAGCTGGGCGCCACATGCCGCATCCGCTGCGGATCGACGCCCATCTTTTTCAGGAACAGCGACACTTCATCGGCGCCCGATGTCGGCGCGCCGGGCACGCCGATCATCACGGATGCCCCCGCCAGCTTGCGCACGTCGGGCGCGCCGCCGTGCTGGCGCATCAGCAGCACGCTGGGCGAATGCTGGAACACTACGGCCAGCACCACCACGGGCTTGCCGGCCAGGCGGCTGAGCAGCAAGGTGCTGTTGCCCACGCCATATTCGGCCTTTCCCTCCAGCACGGCAGCCTCGGCGCTGCGCCCGCCGCCGCCCTCGACCAGGGTGACGTCCAGCCCCGCATCGCGGTAATAGCCCTGCTCGATGGCCGCGTAATAACCGGCAAACTGGAACTGGTGGGTGAAGTTGAGTTGCAGCGCGACGCGCTCGAGGGCGTGCGCCGGCAAGGCGAACAATAGCTGGCACAGCAGCAGGGAAGCCAGGCGCAGCCAGCCGTGCGCGCGCCTGCCGGCAAGCGGCAAGACAACACGGAAAGCGTCAGGTGCTTCCATCGGCATGGCGGGGAACCATAGGAAACTGCCGAGCTGGCAGGACAAGCCTATTGTAGCCGTCCCTTTTGCCGATGGATAATTATTTCACTCAAGGCAATACCGATGATGTTTTTGGCAAACAGTCTGGCGCTTGTTTGCGTTAAAACACGACGCCAGCCACGAGGATGACGTTGGCGTACGGACTGCATTCGCCCGTGCGCACGATGGCGCGCGCGCCCTTGGAAAGTTGCTTGAACTCTTCATGCGTCACCTGGCGCGCATCGGGCAGCGGCAAGGCCGCCACCTGCGCCGCCATGGCTGGGTTGTGCTGCGACAATTCGCTGGCCAGCAGGTGGTATTCCACCTGCATTTCGCTCAGCACCGTGTGCACGGTCTCGATGAAGCCGGGGACGCCGCGCGTCAGGGCCAGGTCGATCAGGGGCACGCCCGGCTGCGATGGCAAGCCCGCGTCGCCGATGACGAGCATGTCGCCATGGCCCAGCGATGCGATCAGTTGCGACAGCGCAATATTAAGCAGCGGAGTTTTTTTCATGGCCGTGGCTCAGAACAATTCGTGCAGGAAAGGAATCGACGTTTGCGCGCCGGGCTTGGTCACGCTCCAGGCGGCCGCGCGCTGGCCCTGGCCGATCGCTTCCGCCTCGTCCATGCCGGATGCCAGGCCCGCCACAAAGCCGCCGATGAAGGTGTCGCCGGCGGCCGTCGTGTCGACGGCTTGCACGGCTTCGGCCGGGAAGGCGGTATCGCCGCCATACAGGGCCGCGTGCACGCCCTTGGAACCGAGGGTGATGATGATGTTGTCGCTGCCCTGCTTTTGCAGCGCGGCGGCCAGCGCCGCGATATCCGTGCTGTCGGGCGCCACGCCGGCCAGCATGGCCGCTTCGATTTCATTCGGGATCAGGTAGTCGACCAGTTCCAGCACGCCGGCCGGCAGGCTGGCGGCCGGCGCCGGATTGAGCACCACCGTCTTGCCCAGCGAGCGGGCCAGCTTGATGGCGTGCACCACGGTGGCCATCGGCGTTTCCAGTTGCAGCACGACGATGTCGGCCTGTTCAATCAAGCCTTGCGCCGCGTCAATGTGCGCGGGGCTGAGCAGATCGTTGGCGCCGCCGGCGATGACGATGCTGTTCTGGCCATTGTCGTCGACGAGGATGGAAGCGATGCCCGAAGCGACGCCCGGCAAGGTGGTGATGTGGCTGTCGATGATGCCGTCGCCGACCAGCGCCGCGCGCAGGGTCGCGCCAAACGCATCGTCGCCCACGCAGCCGATCATGGCCACTTGCTGGCCGCCGGCCTCGACCTTGCCGCTCATGCGCGCGCAAGCGACGGCCTGGTTGGCGCCCTTGCCGCCAGGAATAGTTCTAAAGGCGCCGCCCGTCAGGGTTTCGCCGGGCAGGGGCATGCGCGGCACGCGCAAGACCAGGTCCATGTTGATGCTGCCGATAACCACGATCATGATGTCATTCCCATCAGTTCAGTTGCAGGTAAAGTAAAAGGTAGGGGCGCCGCGGCGCCGGCGCTGGAGCCGCGCACGTGCAGTTCCGGCGCGATGCTGCGCTGCTGGCGCGGCAAGGCGGGGTCGGCGATGCGCGCCAGCAGGCAGGCCGCCGTGATGTGGCCCAGTTCGCGGGTGTTTTGCGCCACGCTGCTCAAGGCCGGATGCACGAAGCTGGCCAGGTCGATATCGTCGAAACCCACCACGGCCAGCTCGGCCGGCACGGCAATGCCCCGTTCGGCGGCCGCGCGCAGGGCGCCAAACGCCATCAGGTCATTGCAGCAGAACAAGGCGTCCGGGCGCTGGCCCTTGGGCAGCGCCAGCAGGTCGAGCGCGGCCGCATAGCCGCCGGCGCTGCTGAAGTCGCTGTGGCGGCACAGGGCGTCGGCCAGCACCACGCCCGCCTCCGCCATGGCGTCGCGCGCGCCGTCGATGCGCTCGTTGGAAATGCGCACTTCGCGGGGACCGGCGATGCAGGCGAGGCGCCGGCGTCCCAGCGACAGCAAATGCCGCGCGGCGAGCAAGCCGCCGGCGCGGTTGTCGACGGCCACCGCATCGATGGCCAGGTCGCTGGGCGCGCGGTCGAGCAGCACGGCCGGCACCTTCATCTTGCGCAGCAATTCGCCATCGCTGTCGGCCAGCGCGGACAGGATCAGGCCGTCGCAGCGCTTGGTCAGCAGCACGTTCAAATACTCGCGCTGCTTGACGGGGTCGTCATCGGAATTGCACAAAATGACGCTGTAGCCGGCCGCGTAGCAGCTGTCCTCGATGCCGCGCGCCACTTCCGAAAAATACGGATTCGTATTGTTGGGAATGATCAGGCCGATGGTGCGCGTGCTGCGGCTGCGCAGCGAGCGCGCCAGCGCGCTGGGCACGTAATGCAATTGCTCCGCCGCCGCCAGCACGGCACGGCGCGCCTCGGCGCTGACGGGACGCGTATTGTTGAGGACGTGCGACACGGTGGTAAACGATACCCCCGCCGCCTGCGCCACTTGCTTGATGGTTGCCATGGGGCAGTATTATGCGCGTTCGCCGCGGCGGCGGTAGGTGTCGAGCACCACGGCGGCGACGATCACCAGGCCCGTGACGATGCGTTTGACGGGTTCCGACACGCCCACTTGCGCCAGGCCCGCTTCCAGCACGGAAATGATCAGCACGCCAATGAAAGTGCTGATGACGGAACCGCGACCGCCCATCAGGCTCGTGCCGCCGATCACGACGGCGGCGATCACCTGCAATTCCATGCCCACGCCGCCGTTCGGGTCGGCCGCTTCCAGGCGCGACACCTGGAACAGCGCGCCCACGCCGGCCAGGAAGCCCATCAGGGCAAACACCAGCACTTTTGACGGCTTCGTATTGATGCCGGACAAACGCACGGCTTCTTCATTCGTGCCAATGCCGATCCAGTGGCGTCCCAGCACCGTGCGCGTGAGCACCAGGTGGCCGATGACGACGATGGCGATCGAGGCGATGAAGGCGGGCGAGAGGCCGAAGGCGATCGGCGAGCTGATGCCCTCGACGGCGCTGCCGATGTATTCCGTGCGCGAATTGGTGACTTGATAGGCCAGGCCGCGAGCCATTTCCAGCACGCCCAGCGAAACGATGAACGAGGGGATGCGCCAGCCGACGGAAATCAGGCCCGTCGTCGCGCCGCAGGCGGCCGCCACCGCCATGCCCAGCATGGCCGCGCTCCACACGGGCCAGCCCCAGTGCACGACGGCCAGCGACAGCACGGACGCGGCCAGCGCCATCACGGAACCCACCGACAGATCGATGCCGCCGATGATCAATACGAATGTCATGCCGACGGCCATCACCACCAGCGTGGGAATGTTGTTCGACAGGGTGCTGAGGGTGGCCAGGGTGAAGAAGTTTTCGCTGGCAAACGAAAACAGCACGCACATGGCGAGCAGGGCGCCGATCAGGCCCGCATAGTTTTTCAGGTCGGCCAGGCTGCGCTGCAGATACGAAGGAGAGGAATGGGTGGTCATGGGAATCTTTCCGGCGGATCAGGCCGCAGCTGGTGTGGAAGTGGGGGTCAAATAGCCGGAGAAGGCGGCCGACAGCAACGCGTCCTGGCTCCAGGCGCCGCGCTCGAAGGTGTCGACGATGCTGCCGGCACTCATGACGGCGATGCGGTCGCAGATCAGCATCAGTTCGCGCAAGTCGCTCGAAACGATGACGAGGCCCTTGCCCTGGCGCGCCTGTTCGGCCAGCACCTGATAAATATCAAACTTGGCGCCGATATCGATGCCGCGCGTGGGCTCGTCGAACAGCATCACGGGGCAGTCGCGGTACAGCCAGCGGGCGATCACCACCTTTTGCTGGTTGCCGCCAGAGAGCTCGGCCACCGTTTGCGCGCTGTTGCGCGAACGGATGCCCAGGCGCTGAATGTAATCGTCGGCCACCGTCGCTTCGGCCGCGTCGTTGAGCCAGCCCGCGCCGCTGACGGTATCCAGCGACGCTAAAGTCGTGTTGACGGCGATGGACTGGCGCAGCAGCAAGCCCTGGCCCTTGCGGTCTTCCGTGATCATGGCGATGCCCGCTTTCACGGCGGCCTGCGGCGAATGCAGGGCGGCGGCGACTTCGCTGTCGCCCAGGAACACCTCGCCCGCGTCGGCGCGGTCGGCGCCAAAGATCAGGCGCAGCAGTTCCGTGCGGCCCGAGCCGATCAGGCCGGCGATGCCGAGGATTTCACCGGCGCGCAAGTCGAACGACGTCGGGTTGACCACCTTGCCGCGCGCCAGGCCCCGCACGCGCAGCAGCGGCGCGCCGATGGTGCGTCCGCTCAGGTCGACGGCGTCATCGGCCGAACGGCCCACCATCAGGCTGACCAGGTCGGCGGCCGAGTGGCCGGCGATGGCGTCGTCGCACACCAGCTGGCCATCGCGCAGCACGGCGATGCGGTCGGCCACGCGCTTGAGTTCTTCCAGGCGGTGGGAAATATAGATGATGCACACGCCTTCGGCCTTCAGGCGCTCGATCTGCAGGAACAGCAGTTCCACTTCGCGGTGCGTCAGCATGGCCGTCGGCTCGTCGAGCACCAGCAAACGGCAGGCGCCGATCAGATTGCGCGCGATCTCGATCATTTGCTGGTGGCCGATGCCCAGTTCGCCGACCAAGGTCCACGGGTCGATGCCGCCCAGGCCGACTTTCTCCATCTGTTCGCGCGCGTCGCGCTCGAGGCGGGCGCGGTCGATGAAACCGAAGCGCTGCGGCAAATTCTTGAGGTACAGGTTTTCCGCGATCGACAGGGTGGGAATCAGGTTGAGTTCCTGCATCACCATGCGGATGCCCAGCGCCTCGGCGGCGCCGCGCGAGGCGGGCTGGTAAGGCTTGCCGTCAAGCAGCATGGTGCCCGTGGTGGCTTGCTCCAGGCCGCAGATGATTTTCGACAAGGTACTCTTGCCGGCACCGTTCTCACCCGTCAGCGCCAGCACCTGGCCGGGAGCGAAGCGCAAGGCCACGCCGCCCAGCACGGGGCCGACATAGGACTTGCCGATGTTATCCAGGGTCAATAGAGGGATGGCGGCTGAAGGCGCCGGGGGTAGGTCGGTAGGCATGATAAAACTCCGCGGAAAAAGACGGCGGGGCCGGCGCCAGCAGTGATGCTATGGCGCTGGCCCCGGCGGGATCAGACGATCAGGACTTGGCGTCCTTGGTGACCAGTTCGACCTTGGTTTCGATGACGCCACCCAGATCGGCTTGTTTCTTTTTCTGCGCCAGGGCTTTGAGCACGGTATCGATGCCGAACACGGCTTGCTGCGAACCGAACTGGTCGGCGGTGGCCAGCACGCGGCCATCGGCCAGCATCGGCTTGATGGCGTTGATATTGTCATAACCGACCACCAGCACCTTGCCCGTCTTGCCGGCCGCCTTGATGGCGGAAATGGCGCCGATGGCCATGTTGTCGTTACCGCACAGCAAAGCCTTGATGTTCGGATTGGCGTTCAGCATGGCGGCCGCCACCGTGTTGGCCGGGGCGATTTCCCACTGGCCCGACTGCACGCTGACCACCTTGGCACCGGCCGCCGTCATGGCGTCCTGGAAACCCAGGGTGCGCTGCTGCGCGTTGTAGGTGGTCGACACGCCTTCGATGATGCCGACGGGGTCGCCCTTCTTGATCTGCTTGGCCAGGTAATCGCCGACCACCTTGGCGCCCTTGCGGTTGTCCGGGCCGACGAACGGCACGGTGATGCCCTTTTCTTTCAGGGCGCCAGCGTCGAGCTTGTTGTCGATATTGACGACGATGATGCCCGCATCGATGGCTTTTTTCAGCACCGGCACCAGCGCTTTCGAGTCGGCTGGCGCGATCACCAGCGCGTTCACGCGCGAGACGATCATCTGTTCGACCAGCTTGATCTGGCTCGACGTATCCGTCTCGTCCTTGATGCCGTTCGACAGCAGGTCATACTTGGCGGCATTCGCCTTCTGATGCGCCTTGGCGCCATTTTCCATGGTCAGGAAGAATTCATTGGCGAGCGACTTCATCACCAGTGCGACCTTGGGCTTGGCTGGCGTTTGCGCCATCGCCGGCACGGCGGGCAAGGCACACACCAGGACAGCGGCAGCAATCATTTTCAGGCGAATACGGGATGTCATGACAGTCTCCAGAGTTGTTGGGCAAGCACGTGTACGCCATGCTTTTTAGGAAATACGTTGCGCGCAAACGTTTGCGCGAAGCGAATAGTGCCTCAATGCCCTATAACAGTGCAAGCAAAACTGTAGCTGCGGTGCAGCAAAAATGGGGCTTCCAGAGGGAAACCGGCAAGCTGGGGTCATCCGCCTGCCGGCAAAAACGGCGCGCAAGTCAGGGCGCGGCGGCGGGACGGGCGCTGGCCCACTGCACGGCCAGCACGCTGGCCAGCACCAGCAGCAAGCCCAGCATCGACCAGCCCGTCATGGCCTGGCCCAGCACGGCCCAGCCCAGCACGACGGCCATCAGGGGACTGAGCAGCCCCAGCGAGGACACGGCCACGGGCGACAATCGGGCGATGCCGCGAAACCACAGCGCGTAGGCCAGCAAGGCGCCGGCCAGGCACAGGTAGGCGTAGGCCAGCACTTGCTGCCCGGAAAGCGCCGGCAGGGGCGCGTCGGCCAGCCAGGCGACGGGCGCCAGCATCAGGCCGCCCAGCAGCAATTGCCAGCCCGTCAACGCCAGCACGGGCAAGTCCGGCTTCCAGCGCCGCGTCAGATAGGTGCCGGCCGCCATGCAGGCCGTGCCGCCCAGCGCGGCGGCGATGCCGACCGGTTCCCATACGGTGCGCGGCGACAGCAATAGCACGCCCATGCCCGCCACGCCCAGCACGCTGGCACCCAGCGCCAGGCGGGCCGGGCGGCGCCCTTCCACACCCCAGGCCAGGCCCATCACCAGCAGCGGCTGGATGGCACCCACCACGGCCGCCAGGCCGCCCGGCAAGCGGTAGGCGGCAACGAACAGCAGCGCCTGGAAGACGCCGATATTCAGGGCGGACAGGATCAGCACGCGGCCCCAGTCGCGGCGCGTGGGCAGGCGCCGCATGATGAGCAGCAACAGCAGGCCGGCCGGCAGCACGCGGATCAGGGCGGCCGTGAAGGGACGCTCGGGCGGCAGCAGTTCGGACGTGACGATGTAGGTGGAACCCCAGATCAGGGGCGCCAGCGCCGTGAGCACGATATCGCCCCAGGCGGGGCCGGCGGAAGAAGAACGCATGGGACTATCTCGACATCAAGATAAAAATCCAGTGTGGACGCAAACTATCTTGATGTCAAGATAAACCGGCGATGTACGGGCCTGCAGGCATGCAGGTATTCAGGTATTCAGGTATTCAGGTATTCAGGCATGCAGGCAGGCGGGCGGGCATACAGGCGCACAGCACTACGCGCCATGAAAAAACCCGGCGCGCAGGCCGGGTTCTGGATGCAACAGGCGGAACTTAGCGGCGGCCGCTGCGGGCCGGCGCGCCGCCCTTGGCCGGCGGCTTGGCGCCACGGCCCACGGGCGCTGCGGCCGGCTTGGCCTTGGTCTTGATGGTCGACAGGATCGACGGACGCACTTTCGACTCCACGGCCGTGGCTTTCGGCGCGGCAGCCGTGCCGCCGAGGGCGATGCGGTTCTTGCCCGGCGTGACCTTGAACTTGTCCGGCGTGCCGGCGCCATGCGTCTGGCGGCTGCGTTCGCCAGCGGCCAGGCCGCCCGATTCCGACGAGGTCCAGGCGGGAATCAGATGCTTGTCGCCATTGCCGATCAAGTCGCCACGGCCCATGTTGACCAGCGCTTCGCGCAGGATCGGCCAGTTGGCCGGGTCCTGGTAGCGCAGGAAGGCTTTATGCGTGCGGCGGATCTTGCCGCTGCGCGCCGTTTCCACCACTTCGGAGTCCGCCGTGACCTTGCGCAAGGGATTCTTGCGCGTGTGGTACATGGTGGTGGCCATGGCCATCGGCGTGGGCATGAAGGTTTGCACCTGGTCCAGCTTGAAATTGTTTTTCTTCAGCCACAGGGCCAGGTTCAGCATGTCCAGGTCCGTCGTGCCCGGATGGGCGGCGATGAAGTACGGGATCAGATACTGCTTCTTGCCGGCTTCCAGCGAGAACCGGTCGAACATTTCCTTGAATTCATCGTAGGCGCCGATGCCGGGCTTCATCATCTTCGATAAAGTCCCCTCTTCCGTGTGCTCGGGCGCGATCTTCAGCAAACCGCCGACGTGGTGCGTCACCAGTTCCTTGACGTACTCGGGCGAACGCACGGCCAGGTCGTAGCGCAAGCCCGAGCTGATCAACACTTTCTTGATGCCCGGAATGGCGCGCGCCTTGCGGTACAGGGAAATGAGCTTGCTGTGGTCGGTGCCCAGATTCACGCAGATGGACGGGTAGACGCAGGACAGGCGGCGGCATGAGACTTCGATCTCTTTTTCCTTGCACGCCAGGCGGTACATATTCGCCGTCGGACCGCCCATATCAGAAATGGTGCCCGTAAAACCTTTGGTTTTATCGCGGATATGCTCGATCTCGCGCAGGATCGACGGTTCCGAACGGCTCTGGATGATGCGGCCTTCGTGTTCCGTGATCGAGCAGAAAGTGCAGCCGCCGAAGCAGCCGCGCATGATGTTGACGGAAAAGCGGATCATTTCCCACGCCGGGATGTGCGCCTTGCCGTAGCTCGGATGCGGGGCGCGCGCGTAATTCATGTCGTACACGCCATCCATCTCGTCCATGGCCAGCGGCAGCGGCGGCGGGTTGAGCCACACGTCGCGTTCGCCGTGTGCCTGCACCATGGCGCGCGCATTGCCGGGATTCGATTCCAGGTGGAACACGCGCGAGGCGTGCGCATACATGACGGGGTCATCCTTGACGACGTCGTAGGCGGGCAGGCGCACCACCGTCTTGTCATGCTTTTCCTTGGCCATGGCCAGGCGCTCTTCGCGGCTCATGATGCGGATCGGCTTGATGACTTCGGCCGATTTCGACGCATTCTCGGTGGCGCAGGCGGTCTTGTCTTCCTGCACCATCTCGTACGGGCTGTAGTGCGGATCGATCTTGCCGGGCACGTCGACGCGGGTGGAATTGTGCACGCCCCAGTCGTCGCCGGGCAGCCAGCCGGACGGCACCATGAAAGCCGTGCCGCGCAAGTCGCGAATATCCTTGATCGATTCGCCGGCAGCCAGGCGATGGGTCAGGTCGACCAGCGCCCGCTCGGCATTACCGAAAATCAACAAATCAGCCTTGGAATCGGGCAAGACGGAACGGCGGACCTTGTCCGACCAGTAATCGTAATGGGCGATGCGGCGCAAGGACGCTTCGATGCTGCCGATGACGATGGGCACGTCGGAATACGCTTCGCGCGCGCGCTGGGCGTACACGGTGACGGCGCGGTCCGGGCGTTTATTGGGTTCGGCATTGGCCGTGTAGGCGTCGTCGGAGCGGATCTTGCGGTCGGCCGTGTACTGGTTGACCATGGAATCCATGTTGCCGGCGGTAATGCCGTAATACAGGCGCGGCTTGCCGAGGATGCGGAAGGCGTCGGCCGACAGCCAGTCCGGCTGGCTGATGATGCCGACGCGGTAGCCTTGCGCTTCGAGCAGGCGGCCGACGAGGGCCATGCCGAAACTCGGATGGTCGATGTAGGCGTCGCCCGTGACGAGGATGACGTCGCACTGGTCCCAGCCCAGCGCGTCCATCTCGGCACGCGACATCGGCAGGAAAGGCGCAACGGCAGCGCGGGCAGACCGCTTGGGAACGGTCGCAAATAAATTGGTAGGGGAGCTCATAGGGTACGGATTGTACCGGAATTGGCCATTTCCAACCTGACGGCCTGCTTTTTACTGTTGGATTTCAGTACAAAAAACGTTTATTTTTCAATTACTTGGGGTCAGACCCGTCGGATCTGACCCCGGAATTGAAGGTTGTGGGAAACAGTTGACGTTTAACCCAACACCGTGACGGCTGGGGTACGACCCGACGGGTCGGACCCCGATCAACTCGTAGCGACGGCCCCGATCAGCGCACAGCGATCGACTCCGGTCAAATCCCCATATTCGCGAGAATCTCACCCAATTCGCGTAAGGCCGGCTCCAGTTTCGGATGCTTGACGGCAAACTTGGCCGACAATTCCTGGCTGCGCTCGGCCAGGCCATAGGTGGTCGATTCTTCTGCATCCTGCTCTTGCGCGGCGCGCTTTTCCAGCAGCAGCTGGATGTCGCCATCGAGTTTTTGCAGCAAGCCATGCAGTTCTTCATCCACAGGGTCGCCGGATGCGATGCTCGATTGCAACTGTTGTAACGATTCCTTGAGTTTGCTATCCATGTCTCTTCCTGTCAGTCAGTAAATTGCGTGTCCAGGAACAATTGTTCCACCTTGCTCCTGGCCCACGGGGTCTTGCGCAAAAACTTCAGGCTCGACTTGATGCTGGGATCGCTGATAAAGCAATTGATATCGATGTGCTTGGCCAGGCCGTCCCAGCCGTAGTGGGCTTGCAGGCGCGTCACGATTGCTTCCAGGGTAATGCCATTCAAATCTTGCTGACTCATCATTCTCTTTCGACTGCCTGATTTACATCTTCATTGACATCTTACGCAATTCTACGCCGCCGGCGCAGAAAGCTTGCGTGCGCCAGGACGACGCAGCGCAAGCTTCAGATGGGGCCGCCTTACTTGGCGTTCAAGCCACGGCGCTCCAGCAGCGGTTCGACGGTGGCGTCGCGGCCGCGGAAGTCACGGAACAGTTGCAGCGCATCGACGCTGCCGCCGCGCGACAGCAGCTTGCTGCGGAACCAGTCGCCATTCTTGCGCGTCAGGCCGCCGTTTTCCTTGAACCAGTTGACCGATTCCGCGTCCAGCTTTTCCGACCACAGGTAGGCGTAATACGCCGCCGAGTAGCCGCCCGAGAAGCTGTGCGAGAAGTACGTGGTGCGGTAGCGCGGCGGCACGGGGGCGTAATCGACGCCCGCATCCTTCAGCGACGCCGCTTCAAAGGCCAGCACGTCGGTCGGGACCTGCGCCGGGGTCAGCTGGTGCCAGCGCTGGTCCAGCAGGGCTGCCGACAGGTATTCCGTCGTCATGAAGCCCTGGTTGAATTTCTTCGCCGCCGTCACCTTGTCGAGCAGTTCCTGCGGCATGGCCGCGCCGCTCTGGTAGTGCTTGGCGTAGTTTTGCAGCACTTCCGGCCAGATGGCCCACATTTCATTGACTTGCGACGGATACTCGACGAAGTCGCTCGGCACGCTGGTGCCGGCGAAGCGCGGGTATTTCACGTTCGAGAACATGCCGTGCAGCGCATGGCCGAATTCGTGGAACATGGTCGTCACTTCATCGAAGGTCAGCAGGGTCGGCTGGCCGGCGGGAGGTTTCGGAATGTTGAGCTGGTTGGCCACCACCGGATGCGTGCCCAGCAGCGAAGATTGCGACACATATTCATTCATCCACGCGCCGCCATGCTTGTTGCCGCGCGCATAGAAGTCAGCGATGAACAGGGCCAGCGGCTTGCCGTTGGCGTCGATGACGTCATAGACGCGCACGTCCGGGTTGTACACCGGCAGATCAGTGCGCTGCTTGAAGCTGATGCCGTACAGCTTGTTGGCGGCAAAGAAGACGCCGTTGTCCAGCACGCTGTTCAATTCCAGGTACGGCTTCAGCTCGTTTTCATCGAAATTGAAGCGTTGCTTGCGCAGCTTGTCCGTGTAGATGGCCCAGTCGGCGGCCGCCACCTGGAAACCGCCTTTTTCCGCGTCGACCACTTGCTGCAGGTCGGCCGCTTCGCGGCGCGCGTTGGCGACGGCCGGCTTCGCCAATTCCGACAGCAGGGTATTGACGGCCGTGGTGGTCTTGGCCGTCTGGTCTTCCAGCGAGTACGCGGCGTAGTTGGCGTAGCCGAGCAGGGTGGCCCGTTCGGCGCGCAGTTTGGCCAGCTTCAGCACGATGGCGCGGTTGTCGAATTCGCCGCCCTGGCTGCCACGGTTCAGCGACGCATCCATCAGGCGCTGACGCGTCTTGCGATCCGTCAATACCGCCAGCGGCGGCTGGCCGCTGGTATTCACCAGGGCGATGACGAACTTGCCGTTCAAGCCACGTTCCTTGGCGGCCGCGGCGGCCGTGTCGATATCGCTGTCCGTCATGCCCGCCAGTTCAAGACGCGTGTCGACGACGATGCTCTTGCCATTGGTTTCCTTCAGCACGTTTTGCGCGAAGGCCGTTTCCAGGCCCGCCTGCTCGGCGTTATAGGCTTTCAGCTTGTCCTTGTCCGCGTCGGACAGCTTGGCGCCGGCGCGCACGAAGTCCGTGTGGTAGCGCTCCAGCAGGCGCAGCGATTCGGCGTCGAGGCCCAGCTTGTCTCGCTTGGCGTACAGGGTATCGATGCGGGTAAACAGTTTCGGATTCAGGGTGATGGCGTCGCCATGCGCGGCCAGTTTCGGCGAGACGTCCACTTCCACCGCTTCGAGCACGCTGTTGGTGTTGGTCGAAGTCATGTTGCTGAAGATGCTTTGCACGCGGTGCAGCAGCTGCCCCGTGCGCTCGAGGGCGACGATGGTGTTCTCGAACGTGGGCGCCTGGCGGTTGTTGGCGATCGCATTGACTTCGGCCAGCTGGCGCTTCATGCCTTCGGCAAAAGCTGGCGCGTAGTGCGCATCCTTGATGAGGCCGAATTGCGGCATCTGGAATGGCAGCGGGCTCGCTTTCAGCAAGGGATTCTGGGCGCTGACGGCGGCGGCGGGAGCGGCGGTGGCGGCCAGGGCGGCAGGGGCGGCGTGGGCCAGCATGATGCTGGCGGCGATGACGAGCAGTTGTGGACGGATCATGACATCTTTCAGGAAGCGCGGGGAAGAACCGCGATCGCGTCGCGGGCCAGTTGCAGATCATAGCAGCCTGTCACACAGGCGTCATCCAACATGGGCGATCCTGTGGTGCATCCTGCCAACTGCGCGGTTTACCACGGTTTTCAATCAAAATCTCCAAATAAAAATGGCCGCCAATTACTTGGCAGCCATTTTCATTGACCCGGCTTTGCGGCCGGGAATGACGCGGATTACTTGCCGTTCAAGCCACGGCGTTCCAGCAATGGCTCGATCTTCGCATCGCGGCCGCGGAAGTTGCGGTAGATGTCCAGCGCATCGGCGCTGCCGCCGCGCGACAGCAGTTTATTGCGGAACCAGTCGCCGTTCTTGCGCGTCAGGCCGCCGTTTTCCTTGAACCACTCGACCGTGTCGGCGTCCAGCTTTTCCGACCACAGATACGCGTAGTAGCCGGCCGAATAGCCGCCCGCGAACGCGTGCGAGAAGTAGGTGGTGCGGTAGCGCGGCGGCGCCGGCGCGAAATCGACGCCCGCATCGGCCAGCGCGGCCTTTTCAAAGGCCAGCACGTCGGTCGGGATTTGCGCCGGGGTCAGCTGGTGCCAGCGCTGGTCCAGCAGGGCCGACGCCAGGTATTCCGTGGTTTTATAACCCTGGTTGAAATTGTCGGCCGCCGTCACTTTCGCCAGCAGTTCGGCCGGAATGGCCGCGCCCGTCTGATAGTGCTTGGCGTAGTTTTGCAGCACTTCCGGCCACAGGGCCCACATTTCATTGACTTGCGACGGGTATTCGACGAAGTCGCGCGGCACGCTGGTGCCGGCGAAGCGCGGGTATTTCACGTTCGAGAACATGCCGTGCAGCGCATGGCCGAATTCGTGGAACATGGTGTTGACTTCGTCAAACGTCATCAGGGTCGGCTGGCCCGCTTCCGGTTTCGGAATGTTCAGGTTATTCGCGATGACCGGCTTGCGGTTCAACAAGCCCGACTGGCCCACGTAGGCATTTGCCCAGGCGCCGCCGCGCTTGTTGCTGCGCGCGTAAGGGTCCAAAGTAAAAATGGCCAGCTGCGTGCCGTCTTCATTGAAGACGTCGTACACCAGCATGTCGGCCGTGTAGACGGGCAAGTCGGTGCGTTGCTTGAAGGTCAAGCCGTACAGTTTGCCGGCGGCAAAGAACACGCCCTTGGTCAGCACGCTGTGCATTTCAAAGTACGGTTTCAACTGATTTTCATCAAAGTTGTAGCGTTCGGCGCGTACCTTGTCGCTATAGAAGGCCCAGTCGGCGGCGCCCACCTTGAAGCCGCCTTTGCCTGCATCGATGACCTTCTGGATATCGTCCGCTTCACGGCGCGCATTGACGACGGCCGGCTTCGCCAATTCGCCCAGCAAGGCGTTCACGGCGGTCGTGTCGTGCGCCGTCTGGTCTTCCAGCGAGTAAGCCGCGTAGTTCGGGTAGCCCATCAGCGCGGCACGTTCGGCGCGCAGTTTCGCCAGTTCCAGCACTTCCTCGGTGTTGTCGAACTCGCCGCCACGGCTGCCGCGCGCTTGCGAGGCGGCCATGATGCGTTCGCGCAGGGCGCGGTTGGTCAGCTGCGACAGCGGCGCCTGGCCCGTCGTGTTGACGAGGGCGATCACGTATTTGCCGTCCAGGCCGCGCTTCTTGGCCAGGCCGGCGGCCACTTCGATGGCGGCCGGCGACAGGCCGTCGAGTTCTTCGCGCGTATCGACGACGACGGCCGACGCGTTCAATTCCTTCAGCACGTTCTGCGCGAACTTGGTCGACAGGGCAGCCAGCTGGCCATTGTAGGTGCGCAGCTTTTCCTTGTCGGCGGCCGACAGCTTGGCGCCGGCGCGCACGAAATCGGTGTGGTAGCGTTCCAGCAGGCGTTTCGATTCGGCATCGAGGCCCAGCTTGTCGCGCTTGGCGTACAAGGTGTCGATGCGCTTGAACAGCTTGTCGTTGAGCATGATCGCATCGCTGTGGGCGGCCATCTTCGGCGCCAGCTCGCGTTCCAGGCCCTGGATCGTGTCATTCGTGTTCGAACCGGACATCACCGAAAACACGGTGCGCACGCGGCCCAGCAGCTGGCCCGAGCGTTCCATGGCAACGATGGTGTTGTCGAAGGTCGCCGCTTTCGGGTTATTCGCGATGGCATTGATTTCCGCCAGGTTGGCGGCCATGCCTGCCGTAAAGGCGGGCGCGTAGTCGGCATCCTGCACCTTGTCGAACGGCGGATAGTTGAATGGCAGGCTGCTGGCTTGCGCAAATGGATTCGACGCGGGCAGTGCGGCGGCCGCGGTAGCGGTGGCCTTGGCGGAAGCGGCGGTAGCGGGCGCGGCGGTGGCGGCAAAAGCGGCTGGTGCCAGCATCAGGCTGGCGGCGATGACGAGCAGTGTCGGACGGGTCATGTCTTCTTTCAAGAAACGCAAGAGAGCCGCGATTGTGTCGCGGGCCAGCCTGAAATAATAACAGCCAGAAACACTTGCGTCACCCGCAACGACCGATGGTAGCGGACAGTACGGTAATGAACGGTTGTCCTGCCGCGCGTCCCGACCGGCTTAGTAATGCGGCGGGCGCTCGTTGACCAGCCCGCCATTGGCCTGCTGCGCCCCGTCGCGCACGTGTTCGCCCAGCTTGTGCAGCATCGCTTCCAGCTGGTCGATGCGCTTGCCCTGCTGGTACACCATCTGGTTCAGCGATTCGACCAGGTCTTCCTGCTGCGCCAGCTTGATCTCGATATCGACGAAACGTATTTCCATCTGTTCTGCATTGTCCATGGTGCTCATTCCTGACTGAAAGCGGCATTCTACCGCCGCAACGGCGTGCGCCAGGACAAACAAACGGCATTCTTCCCGCTGCCGCGCCGATTCCTGCCTATTCTCTCCATATGGCTGCGTCAAACCGCTTGACGAATGAGAACAAACGATTACAATGATTGAACCAACACCAACACCCGCCGAGCCACTGCTGATCGATACGCGCAAGACGGCCGAATACCGCCGCTTGGAAGACACCCTGCACGACGTGGCGGCGGCCGCCATCGATGCGCGCATCAAGCACTTGCAGCACGGCAAAAAGGGCGACTGGCGCGCGGTGGGCGACGGCGTGTGCGAACTGCGCTTTTTACAGACAGGGCCAGGCTGGCGCGTGTATTTTCACGAAACGAACCGGGGCACCCTGATCTTGCTGCTGCTCGGTGGCAATAAATCGAGCCAGCGGCGCGATATCCAGCAGGCGCAGGCGATACTCAAGACATTGAAGG
>CAUSDR010000032.1:0-24280 GCA_963530105.1 uncultured Janthinobacterium sp. | reverse complement strand
TGCGGTCGTGGGCGCCGCCTGGTTCATGCTGTAGAAATGCAAGCCGGGCGCGCCGCCTTCCAGCAGGCGTTCGCACAGGCCCGTCACCACGTCCAGGCCAAAGGCCTTGATGGACGCGCTGTCGTCGCCGAAGCTGGCCAGTTTCAGGCGTACCCAGCGTGGAATTTCCGCGCCGCACATGTCCGAAAAGCGCATCAGCTGCGTGTAGTTCGTGATCGGCATGATGCCGGCCACGATGGGCACGTTGATGCCCATCTTCTGCGTCTGCTCGACAAACTGGAAATACGCGTCGGCATTGTAGAAGTACTGGGTGATGGCGGCATCGGCGCCGGCCTGCACCTTGCGCGCAAACGCATTCAGGTCATCCTGCGGCGAACGGGCTTGGGGGTGCACTTCCGGATAGGCGGCCACTTCGATATGAAAATGGTCGCCCGTCTCGGCGCGGATGAATTCCACCAGCTCGTTGGCGTAGCGGAACTCGCCCGAGGCACCGTAGCCGCTGGGCAAGTCACCGCGCAAGGCAACGATACGCTGCACGCCAGCCGCCTTGAAGTCGGCCAGCACGGCGCGGATCGAGTCGCGCGAACCGCCCACGCAAGACAGATGGGGCGCGGCTTGCTCGCCGGCCGCCAGGATCTCGCGCACGGTGTCGAGCGTGCCCTGCTGCGTCGTGCCGCCGGCGCCAAACGTCACCGAAAAATACTTCGGATGCAACTCAGACAACTTGGCACGCGTGGCGCGCAGCTTTTCCGCCCCTTCCGGGGTTTTTGGCGGGAAAAACTCGATACTGAAGTTATGGGTTGCCATTGTCATTACTCAAAAGTAAGGTCGACAAGGCCCAGGAAATGATGCTGTACAGAATGGCACCACCCACGGCGGACCAGAAACTGGCGACATGGAAACCAGCTATCATCTGCGCCACGAGCCAGAACATGAAGCCGTTGATGACCAGGATGAACAGGCCCAGCGACAAAAACGTGACGGGCAGGGTCAGCAGGATCAACAAAGGACGGATCAGGGCATTGATCAGCCCCAGCACGGCAGCGGCCAGCAGCGCGGTCCAGCCGCTGCTCATCGTCACCGAGTGCATCAGGTAAGGGACGGCAAACAGGGCTGCCGCATTGATAAACCAAATCAGTAGCAAGCGCATTTCTCTAGCCTGTCAAAAAAGAGGGGCAAGCCGGCCGCAGCCGGCTTTCAAGTAGTCCGCGAAGTATCGTTGCTTCGGGAGCCGTAGCGAGCAGACGTGCGGCGTGGCCGAGAAGCGCAGCTGTACTTTATGTACAGCGAGCATCGCCGGCCTCGCCCCGCGTCGCGCAGTAGGCTCGCGGAGCAACCAGCCAAATTAGTAGCGGTAGTGGTCTGGCTTGTATGGACCTTCCGTGCGCACGCCGATGTAGTCGGCTTGCTCTTGCGTCAGTTCCGTCAGCTGCGCATTCAACTTCTTGAGTTGCAGGCGCGCGACTTTTTCATCCAGGTGTTTCGGCAAGGTGTACACGCCGACCGGGTAGTTGGCCGTGTTGGCGTACAGTTCGATCTGCGCGATCGTCTGGTTGGCAAACGACGAGCTCATCACGTACGACGGGTGGCCCGTGCCGCAACCGAGGTTGACCAGGCGGCCTTCGGCCAGCAGGATGTTGCGGCGGCCCGACGGGAAGATGATGTGGTCGACTTGCGGCTTGATGTTTTCCCACTCGTATTGCTTCAGCGAAGCAACATCGATTTCATTGTCAAAGTGACCAATGTTGCAGACAATGGCCTGGTCTTTCATGCGCGTCAGGTGGTCGTGCGTCAGGATATGGTAGTTGCCGGTGCAGGTAACAAAGATGTCGCCGTGTTCGCAGGCGTAATCCATGGTCACCACGCGGTAGCCTTCCATTGCCGCCTGCAGGGCGCAGATCGGGTCGACTTCCGTCACCCACACTTGCGCCGACAGGGCGCGCATGGCTTGTGCCGAACCCTTGCCGACGTCACCGTAGCCGGCGATGACGGCCACTTTACCGGCGATCATCACGTCGGTGGCGCGCTTGATGCCATCGACCAGCGACTCGCGGCAGCCGTACAGGTTGTCGAACTTCGATTTCGTGACGGAATCGTTGACGTTGATGGCCGGGAAGGCCAGCTTGCCTTCTTTATGCATCTGGTACAGGCGGTGCACGCCGGTCGTCGTTTCTTCCGTCACGCCGAGGATTTCCGGCAGGCGTTTCGAGTACCAGGTCGGGTCGGCCAGCAAGTGCTTCTTGATCGAGTTGAACAGGCAGATTTCTTCTTCCGAACCGGGATTGGCCAGCACCGACAGGTCGGTTTCCGCGCGCACGCCCAGGTGCAGCAGCAGGGTGGCGTCGCCGCCATCGTCGAGGATCATGTTCGAATAGACAGCCTTGCCGTCCGCATCAGGCCATTCGAAGATGCGGTGCGTGTATTCCCAGTAGTCGTCCAGCGACTCGCCCTTGATGGCGAAGACGGGCGTGCCGGCGGCGGCGATGGCGGCGGCGGCGTGGTCTTGCGTCGAGTAAATGTTGCACGATGCCCAACGCACTTGCGCGCCCAGCGCTTCCAGGGTCTGGATCAGCACGGCGGTCTGGATGGTCATGTGGATGGAACCGGTGATGCGCGCGCCTTTCAGGGGCTGCGCTGCCGCGAATTCTTCGCGGATGGCCATCAGGCCTGGCATTTCCGTTTCAGCAATCTTGATTTCTTTGTCGCCCCATGCGGCCAAGGTGATATCGGCGATGGTGTAGTCGTGTTGCGATTTGAGTACGGCGTTCATCACGCCCTCCTTTCAGTTGTTGAAAAAGGTACGTGAGCGCGGTTGCAGGATATTCCGAGCCTGGCGAATTTCTTCGTCGCAACGCTCCTCGGACGCCGGATTTTAACATTGTCAAGGCCGGCGCGCCAGCCTGTTCGCCATGCATGGCCACGTTACAACACATAAAAAAAGCGCCCGCGGCCAGAAGGCCGGGGCGCTATTCTTGCAAGTTTGACTCGATTATTTCAGGCCGGCGGCGTCGCGCAGCAGAGCGACCTTGTCCGTGCGTTCCCACGTGAATTCCGGCTCTTCGCGGCCGAAGTGGCCGTAGGCGGCGCTCTTCTGGTAGATCGGGCGCAGCAGGTCGAGCATTTGCACGATGCCTTTTGGACGCAGATCAAAGTGCGCCAGCACCAGCTTGGCGATTTCCGCGTCGGGAATCACGCCCGTGCCTTCCGTGTAGACGGTGATGTTGATCGGCTTGGCCACGCCGATGGCGTAGCTGACCTGCACCTGGCATTGGCGCGCCAGGCCGGCGGCGACGATGTTTTTCGCCACGTAGCGGGCCGCATAGGCGGCCGAGCGGTCGACTTTCGACGGGTCCTTGCCGGAGAACGCGCCGCCGCCGTGCGGCGCTGCGCCACCGTAGGTATCAACGATGATCTTGCGGCCGGTCAAGCCGCAATCGCCTTGCGGACCGCCGATGACAAAACGGCCCGTCGGATTGACGAGGAATTTGGTGTCGTTCAGCCATTCGCGCGGCAGGATGGGCTTGATGATTTCTTCGATCACCGCCTCTTCGATCTGCGCGTGCGAGATTTCCGGCGCATGCTGCGTCGACAGCACGACCGTGTGCACGCCGACCGGGCGGCCATCGACATAGCGCAGGGTCACTTGCGATTTCGCGTCCGGACGCAGCCATGGCAGGCGGCCATCCTTGCGCAGCTGCGACTGGCGCTCGACCAGGCGGTGCGCGTAGTGGATGGCGGCAGGCATCAGCTCGGCCGTTTCATCGCAGGCATAGCCGAACATCAAGCCCTGGTCGCCAGCGCCTTGATCCAGGTCAATGCCCGCACCTTCATCGACGCCTTGCGCGATGTCCGGCGACTGCTTGTCGTAGGCCACCAGCACGGCGCAACCCTTGTAGTCGATGCCGTATTCCGTATTGTCGTAACCGATGCGTTTGATGGTTTCGCGCGCAACTTGAATATAATCCACATTGGCGTGGGTGGTAATCTCGCCAGCCAGCACCACCAGACCGGTGTTGCACAGGGTTTCGGCAGCCACGCGGGCCGCCGGGTCCTGGGTCAGGATGGCGTCAAGGATGGCGTCGGAAATTTGATCGGCAACCTTGTCGGGATGGCCTTCCGAGACGGATTCGGAAGTGAAGAGATAATCGTTTGACATTGCAAGCTCCTGTTTACTATGTGAATGTTCTGTCGCAGTAAAGAGGATTTTGCCTGCGACGCTTTAGCGATATTTATATTCCGCTTCGCAAGTTGTCTATTAACTCAGCGGTTACTGCATACGTGGTATTTTACGCTTCTTAAAAAATTTTGGCACGGCAACACGCCATTCCTGGAAACAGCTTATTCATGTTAGTCCCTATTTTCCGCTTTTTATCCCGCTTCCCCTTGCCCGTCCTGCACGCCCTGGGCGCCGCGCTCGGCTGGGTGATTTACGCCATTTCGCCGTCCTACCGCCGCCGCATGCGCGAAAACATGGAGGGTGCGGGGTTTTCGCAACACTTGCACGCGGCCGTGGCCGAAGCGGGCAAGAGCGTGCTGGAACTGCCCTTCATCTGGTGCGCGCCAGCCGAGCGCGTGGCGCGCCATGCCACGGTGGAAAACTGGGAACTGGTGGAAAAGGCCTTGCAGCACGGCCGCGGCATCGTCTTCCTGACGCCGCACCTGGGCTGCTTTGAAATTGTCGCGCAGCAAATCGCCCTGCGCACGCCGCTCACCGTGATGTACCGCCCGCCCAAGCGCGCCGCCCTGAAGCCGCTGATCGAAGGCGCCCGCGCGCGTGAAAACCTGATGCTGGCGCCGGCCAACATGTCGGGCGTGCGCATCTTCGCCAAATGCCTGAAGAAGGGCCAGCCGATCGGCCTGCTGCCCGACCAGGTGCCGCAGGAAGGCGAAGGCGTGTGGGCCGATTTCTTCGGCCGCCCCGCCTACACCATGACCCTGCCGGCCAAGCTGGCGCAGATGGGCGGCGCCGAAGTCATCATCACCTATGCGGAACGCTTGCCGGGCGGACGCGGCTACATCGTGCACTTCGTGCCGTTCACCGCGTCGCTCGATTGCACCTCGGCGGAGCAGGCGCGCACCATCAACGCGGCCATGGAACAATTGATCGCCCGCAGCCCCGCGCAATACCTGTGGAGCTACAACCGCTATAAAGTGCCGCGCGGCGCGCCGCCGCCCACGGCCGCCACGCCCGAGGCAGGCAAGGAACCGGCATGAGACTGCTGATCGCCTTCATGTGGCTGCTGCACTGGCTGCCCCTGCCCATCCTCGGCCGCTTTGGCGTGGCTGTCGGCAGCCTGCTGTTCATCGCCATGCCCGCGCGGCGCAAGATTGCCCTGACGAACCTGCGCCTGTGCATGCCGGAATTGACGGAACAGCAGCGCGTGGCCCTGGCGCGCCAGCATTTCCAGGCCTATTCGCGCAGCGTGTGGGAGCGCAGCATCCTGTGGTGGGCGTCGGAAGCGCGCCTGAACCGCCTGATCAAGAAAGTGCCGGCCTTCCCGGGCCAGCAGATCGCGGCCAAGCCCACCATTTTGCTGTGCCCGCATTTCGTCTGCCTCGACGTGGCGGGCGCCGCCACGGCCATGGAAATTTCCGCCTCGTCGATGTATGTGCAGCAAAAGAATGCCGTTTTCGACCAGGCCTTGCGCGCGGGACGCTCGCGCTTCAAGCCGCCCAAGCTGTTTACGCGCCAGGACGGCATCAAGACGATTTTGCGCGCGCTGCGCGACGGCTTGCCCTACTTCATGCTGCCGGACATGGATTTCGGCGAGAAAGATGCGGAATTCGTGCCCTTCTTCGGCGTGCCGGCCGCCACCCTGACGGCCACGGCGCGCCTGGCGCTGGCCGCCAGGGCGCAAGTCATTCCCGTCATCGCCACCTTCCTGCCCAACTACCAGGGCTGGAAGGTGACGTACTACCCGCCGTGGGACGACTATCCGGGCGATGACATCACGGCCGCCACGCGCCGCATGAACGCATTCATCGAGGAACGCGTGCGCGAAGCGCCGGCCGAGTATTTCTGGACGCACAAACGCTTCAAGACGCGTCCCGAAGGCGAAGCATCGTTCTATAACCAGCACCAGTGATACGGCAGACCATGAAACTCCAATTTACCAAGATGCATGGCGCCGGCAATGATTTTATTGTCATCGATGCCATCCACCAGCAGATCGACTTCACGCCGGCCCAGTGGCAGCGCCTGGCCGACCGCCGTTTCGGCATCGGCGCCGACCAGATCCTCGTGGTGGAAAAGCCGCGCCTGCCCGGCTGCGACTTCCGCTACCGCATCTATAACAACGATGGCGGCGAAGTGGAGCAATGCGGCAATGGCGCGCGCGCCTTCGTCAAGTTCGTCAGCGAAAAAGGCTTGTCTGATAAAACCAGCATCCGCGTGGAAACCATGGCCGGCATCATCGCGCCGCGCCTGGAGGCGGACGGCAGCATCACCGTCGACATGGGCGCGCCCGTGCTGGAGCCGCAGCTGGTACCGTTCGACGCCAACGGCCTGGACGGCGTGGCGCAAGGCAGCGATCTGCTGTGGCCGCTGGACCTGGCCTTGCCGGGCCAGGATGCCACGCTGCTGGTGTCCGTCGTCTCGATGGGCAATCCGCATGCCGTGCACGTGGTCGACGATGTCGATGCGCAAGACCTGGAAGCGTCGGGCCCGCTGATCGAGCGCCACCCGCGCTTCCCGCGCCGCGTCAACGCCGGCTACATGCAGGTCGTCGACCGCCACCACGTGAAACTGCGCGTGTACGAACGGGGCGCGGGCGAAACCCTGGCCTGCGGCACGGGCGCCTGCGCGGCGGCCGTGGCCGGCATCCGGCGCGGCTTGCTCGACTCGCCCGTGCGCATCAGCGCGCGCGGCGGCGAATTGTCGATCGCCTGGCAAGGTCCGGGCCAGCCCGTCCTGATGACGGGCCCGGCCGTGACCGTGTTCGAAGGCACGATCGAACTGTAATCAACGCGGCATCATGCCGCCAGGAACTGCCGCTCCTGCTGCGCCAGCTTGTCCTGCGGCAGCTCCAGGTCGGCCAGGTAGCACTTCAAGCGGTACAGGCGCTGCCGGTAATTGCCTTCCGGCCCCGTCACGCCGCAATCGACGCGCTCGAACAGGCGCACCACCTGATCGAGCACCTGGCGCTCCTGCGCCGTGCGGATCAGCACCAGGCGCCGCTTGCCCCGGCCATGCGTGGCGCTGATGTCGATCAGCAAACAATGTCCGCGGTCGGCCGCATGCACATCGAGCAGCAAGGCCTCGGCACGCGACAGGTGGAACCAGCGCGCCAGTTCCAGGCGCGCCGCCAGCAAGGGGTGATTCTGTCCCAGCTGGCGCAAGTGCGCGCCCGCCTGCATGGCGCTGCACTGGCCCCAGTCGCCCGGTTCGCCGCGCGGCGCGATGCGCGCCAGCGCCGCCTCCGCTTCGCGGCTGCCCTGCGCCTGCGCCTGCAGCAGCCAGTACGCGGCGCGCACGTCGCTGTTGACGCCTTCGCGGCGGTTGCGCCAGGCATGCATGCCGCATTCGAGCTGCGCCGGGCCATGGCCCAGGTCGGCGGCACGCTCCAGGCAGGAGTGGGCTTCGACCACGTTACGCTGGGAAAATTCCGGTTTGGTATAAATGCGCGACAGCACGAACCAGGCTTCAGCGAGGCCCTGCTCGCCAGCCTGCGTCAGCCAGCGCACGGCCCGCTTGAAATTGGCGGCGCCATTGCGCGTGGCCAGGCGCTGGCCATGCGCATCCATGCGCGCATAGCCCAGGCCCAGCTCCAGCTGCGCCGTGCGGTCGCCGCCATGCGCGGCCAGTTCGCAGCACTGCCAGCCTTCGGCATCGCCGGCGGGCGCCAGCGCCTGCGCGCAGCGCGACAGCAACAGCACCTGCTGCGCATCGAGCGCGATGGTGGGCGCGCCCGCCGCGGCCTGGCGCTGCAGCAACTCGCGCGCCAGCGGCAAGGCCTGCGCCAGGAAGCGCGGATGCTCGCCGTTGCTCCAGGCCAGCTCCAGCTCCGCATACCAGGGCGTGTCGCCCTCGCTTCCGGGCGGCTGCGCATGGCGGACGGCGGGCGCGGCCACCACGGCCGCGCCATCCTGCATCGACAACAGCCATTGCGCATCGGGCAACCCGGCCTGCGCCGCCGCTTCCAGCGCCTGGCGCGCCTTGGCCCGCAAGGTTTCGCAGCTGCTGGCCGCATTGCCCAGCACCAGTTGCGCCAGCACCAGCCCGGCCTGCACCAGGCCCGCATCGTACGCCTGCGCGTAATAGGGAATCAGCGCCTTGGCCGTGGGTTGCGCCACTTCGAAGGGTACATGCGTGCCAATCAGCAAACATGCCTCCTGACTATCTTCCTGGGCCGCGCGCGCCAGCCAGTGCAAGGCGGTCGGCAGACTTTGCGGCACGCCCTGTCCGAACAGATACACCCGTCCCAACGCCAGCTGGCAGGCGACATCGCCTGCCCGTGCACCCTTGATCAATCCTAATGTTTCGCGATTTGCCATCGATTCTCGATATGGAGTCAATGATTCTAATAATAGTAAACAGTCTCAAGGTCCATCGATGCGGACCGTCCCCTAGTGTAACGTCGTTGTGCCCGAAATCCGTCAAAGCCGCCTGAAGAACTTGATTCAACGCAACAATGCCAAGCCGCCAACAGGTCAATATTGCTACGCGCCGATACGGCGGCAATGGAAAAACACTTGCTGCCGGTAACCATTGAACAAAAATCGCGCGTTACAAAAATACAACAGGGGCGTGGATTTATGACGCTTTCCACCAATCTTTTCACGCATATTTGACAAATCCCGCACGTCTTGCGTGCCAACGAATTAAGGTTCATTCATCGAAACGCGATACATCACGCATTTCAATCTGCTCGGATCTCGGACGGAACTCACTTTTAATAGGGAATAAGATATGAAAAAATCACTCGTTGCCCTCGCTCTCTTCGGCGCTTTCGCCGCAACTGCACAAGCGCAGTCATCCGTTCAAATCTACGGCACGATTGATGCTGGCCTGGGCAAAGCGACTGGTGATACCACCAAAGTCACCAAGCGCGACAACAACAAGCTGGGTTTCAAAGGCACGGAAGATCTGGGCAATGGCTTGAAAGCTATTTTCCAACTGGAAATTCGCTATGAATCCGATACGGGCACGCTGGAAAGCAATGCACGTCCGCTGTTCCAGGGTCAAAGCCGCGTCGGCCTGCAAGGCGACTTCGGTACCGTACGCCTGGGCCGTGGCCTGACCGCCTTCCAGGAATCGAGCACCGCGTTCGAACCATGGTCGGGCATGCCTACGCCAGCCGGTTTCCAGACCGACCTGCAAGTGGCCGGCTACACCAGCGATCCACTGAGCGCACCAGGCAACTCGCGTAACCGCTTCTCGAACGCCGTGTTCTACAACTCGCCAGTCATCGCCGGCTTCCAGTTCAATGCCACCGTCGCCGCCAAGGAAGCCAATGGCAATTTGGTGATCCCGGCAACGCCAAGCAACTACGGCGTGCCAGCCAATGCCGTGCCAGCGTCGAACCCGTACTCGGTCTCGGCCACGTACAACTATGGCCAGTTTAACGGCATGGCCGCGTATGAGCGCAACGCCCTGCAAGCCAAGCTGTGGTCGGTCGCTGCCTCGTTCAATCCGAACAAGGACCTGAAACTGATGGCGTCGTACCAGCATCAGGATGACAGCAACTTCAAGATCACCAACACCGATACCAAGTCTTGGCTGATCGGCGCCAACTACGACGTCGGCCCAGGCAAGATCCGCGCTGGCTACGGCCAGAAGTCGCCGGATGGCGTCGACAAGACTCGCCAGGCATCGCTGGGCTACGACTACAACCTGTCGAAGCGCACCTACCTGTACGCGGACATCTCGAACCGCAAGGCGACGACCTCGACCAGCTACTTCGGCCTGGGCGTACACCACAACTTCTAATGGCGTCGCGGCCACCCGCCAAGGGTGGCCTGACGGGCATGGAACACAAGGCGGCATGGGCAACCATGCCGCTTTTTTCATGGGCGAACGGAAAATGCATGCGCAGCGCGCCCTTTGCGCCTATGCCATGGCACTCTCGGTTAGAATTAAGCGTTCACCTTTCACCTTCAGAAGCCATCAATGACCGCCACACTCGATTCCAGCACCGTCGCCCAGTATCTGAGCGAGCACCCGAATTTCTTCGCAGAGCACACCGCTCTGCTCGGCGAGGTCAAACTGAGCAGTCCGCTGACGGGACGCACCATCTCGCTGCAGGAACGGCAGATGGAAGTGATGCGCGACAAGTACAAGGCGCTGGAGCTGCGCATGTCCAAGCTGAGCCGCCTGGCCGAGGAAAATGGCGACATCGCCAGCAAATTCCACGGCTGGAACCAGGCCATGCTGCAGGTACGCAACGATGCCGCCATGCCGCGCGTGCTGGTCGATGCGCTGCAAAGCAATTTCGACGTGCCCTACGTCAGCCTGCGCCTGTGGCAAGTGCTGCCGGAACACGCCAACGGCTGGTTCACGGAAGACGTCACGGCCGACGTGCGCATGTTCGCCAACAGCCTGCAAGCGCCGTACTGCGGCAGCAACCGCGATTTCGAGGCCGTGCACTGGCTGCAGGCGGAAAAGATCGAGTCGACCGTCATGATCGCCCTGCGCGCGCCGGGCACCACCGGCACCTTCGGCTTGCTGGTGCTCGGCTCGCCCGACAGCGAACGCTTCACGTCCAGCATGGGCACCGACTTCCTCGTGCACATCGGCGCCACCGCCAGCGCCGCGCTGGCCGCCCTGCGCGCCGGCACGCCTGCCTGAGCACGCCATGAACGCGGCGCGCGGCAAGAGTGAATGGCTGGACGCCTACCTGGCCCAGCTGGCCACGCAGCGCAAGCTGTCGCCGCACACGCTGGATGCCTACGGGCGCGACTTGCGCGCCTTGCTGCAACTGAGCGGCGAGACGCCGTGGACGGCCCTGACGCACAATGAAGTGCGGCGCTACACGGCCAAGCTGCACGCCGGCGGCCTCGACCCGCGCTCGATCGCCCGCAAGCTGTCGTCGTGGCGCGGCTTCTTCAACTGGCTCAGCGGCGAAACGGCGCTCGACGCCAATCCCGTCGACGGCATCCGCGCCCCCAAGCGGGCAAAAACCTTGCCGAAAGCCCTGTCGGTGGACGACGCCGTGCGCCTGGTGGCGCCCGCACAGCACCAGCAAGGCGGCGCCGAGCCGGAACAGCTGTGCAACCGCGCCATGTTCGAACTGCTGTATTCGAGCGGCTTGCGCGTCTCCGAACTGACCAGCCTGGATACCCACTACTGCAAGGCGGAAAACGGCAGGGACGCGTCGCTGGGCTGGCTCGACATGGCCAGCTTTGAAGTCATCGTCACGGGCAAGGGCAGCAAGATGCGCAAGGTGCCCGTCGGCAAGGCGGCCCTCGTGGCCCTGAGCACCTGGCTGGCCGTGCGCCCGCCGGCCAGGGATGGCAGCGCCGCCCTGTTTCTCAGCACGCGCGGCACGCGCATCTCGCCCCGCGTGCTGCAGCTGCGCCTGAAGGCGCACGCGCTGGCGGCGGAGATCCCCGCCAACGTGCATCCGCACGTGCTGCGCCACTCGTTTGCCTCGCACGTGCTGCAATCGTCGGGCGACTTGCGCGCCGTGCAGGAAATGCTGGGCCATTCCAGCATCACCTCGACCCAGGTCTACACGGCCCTCGATTTCCAGCACCTGGCGCACGTGTACGACCAGGCCCACCCGCGCGCCAAGCTCAAGTAAGCGCAAGCAAGGGGCACGCACGGGCACGCGAGCGTCGCCCGCCGCTTGCCGGCCTGATGCATATCAAGCGGCGCGGCACGCATTTGCAAGCTTTTGCGAAATTCCGGCATAATCGTCCGGATTCGCCCGCTTGCGCGGCGGCACCACCGACTACAGCATAGGCATTCTCATGGCACTGATTCCCACCACCATCCTCACCGGCTTCCTCGGCGCCGGCAAAACCACCCTGCTCAACCGCATCTTGCAGGAAGAGCATGGCATGCGCATCGCCGTGATCGAAAACGAGTTTGGCCAGGAAAACATCGACAATGAAATCCTGGTGCAGGACAGCAACGAACACATCATCGAGATGAACAACGGCTGCATCTGCTGCACCGTGCGCGGCGACCTGATCGTCGGCTTGACGGAACTGGCGCGCAAGCGCGACGCCGGCCTGCTGGCATTCGACCGCGTCGTCATCGAAACGACGGGCCTGGCCAATCCCGGCCCCGTGGCGCAGACCTTCTTTGTCGACGAGGAAGTGGGCAGCCACTACATGCTTGACGCCATCCTGACGGTGGTCGATGCTCGCCATGCCATGAAGCAACTCGACGAATACGAGGAAGCCCAGCGGCAAGTGGGCTTTGCCGACAAGCTGCTGCTGTCGAAAACCGACCTCGTCAGTGAAGAGGACGTGGCCGTCCTGACGCGCCGCCTGAAACGCATCAACCCGCGCGCGCCCATCGGCAAGGTGGATTTCGGCCGCGCGCCGCTGGCCGAGGTGCTCGACATCCGCGGTTTCAATTTGAACGAGAAGCTGGAACTGGACCCGGATTTCCTGGCGACGGAGCCGGCGCACGTGCACGATCACGACACGGCGCACGACCATGCCCATGCGCACGAGCACGAGCACAAGCACGAGCACGAGCATGAACACAGCGACGCCTGCGCCACCGATTGCGGCCATGCCGACCACCACCATGCGCAGCACAGCGACGACATCGCCGCCTTTGTATTCAAGAGTACGCAACCGTTCGACAGCGCCAAGCTTGACGAGTTCCTCGGCGGCCTGGTGCAAGTGTATGGCCCGCGCATGCTGCGCTACAAGGGCGTGCTGCTGATGCAGGGCGCCGAGCGCAAGGTCGTGTTCCAGGGCGTGCACCAGCTGATGGGCAGCGACCTGGGCGCCAAATGGGGCGAAAACGAAGTGCGCGGCAGCAAAATGGTATTTATTGGCAAGAATCTACCAAAAGACATTTTTATTCGCGGACTCGAACAATGTTTGGTATAAACTAGCCGGGTTTTGCAAAGTACCCGTTGCAAAGCAGAAACAAAAGGGAAAGTTAAGCACGCTTTCCCATTGCCCGATGACAATCTTGCTGACATAAACCAACAAGCGGCCGTCTCTGATCGGCTAGTCAACAAATCGGGATGGCAATATAAAGCAAAGCGTGCCAAAATCAGCGACGAAAACGGCCCATGTCGTTAGCCTGTCATGAATTGCTGGCAAACTGCCGCTGGCCGCATGCCAGGCATGCAACCGATCCACCCAACACGCAGGTCGACGCCACGGGCGCGACCGGCATATAGCGGTAAAAAGTTATCAACATGGCAAATATAGCCGGCCGGTAGTCCTGGCCGCCGCCGGCAAGCCAAGGTCGCAAGCAGTACATCCGGACAGCAATGCCTAGCGGAACCTGTACAGTTGCTCGGCATCGCCGAATCAACTGATCAATTTGAAAACTCTGTCGTATCGAAGGTAAGCGAAGTTATGACCAAAACTAATAAATCGACCCCGGCCGCCAACCAAGACATCCCTCTCATCAGCGAAGAGCAAATTCGCGCCATGAGCGACGATGACTACATGAATCCGGCACAACTGGCATTCTTCAAGGCACGTTTGCAGCAGCTGGAAAAAGAGCTGTTGAAAAACGCCGGCGAAACCACGGAACACTTGCGTGAAACCGTGCTGGTACCGGACCCCGCCGACCGCGCCACCATCGAGGAAGAGCATGCGCTGGAACTGCGCACGCGCGACCGCGAGCGTAAATTGCTGAAAAAAGTCCAGCAATCGATCGCCAGCATCGACGCCGGCGACTATGGCTGGTGCGAAGAAACGGGCGAGCCTATCGGCATCCCGCGCCTGATCGCCCGCCCCACCGCCACCTTGTCGCTGGAAGCCCAGCAACGCCGTGAACTGAAGCAAAAACTCTACGGCGACTGATCGCCGGCCCCTGGCGCCAGCGCCCCGGCGGGCGCGCCAGGACAGCAAAAAAAGCACACAACCCCCGGTTGCGTGCTTTTTTTTCGTCCCGCGCCGTCTACACTGAAGCAGGCGCGGCAGTGGCAAGTGGCGCTTGCAATTGCCTTTTCCATCCCCACTTTTGAGCCATGGGCGCGCAATCGCATGACCTTGCACGCATCGGCACGAATCTTTTGAGGTCACTATGGAACAATTTCACGGCACCACCATCCTCTGCGTCCGGCGCGGCAAGCAAGTCGCCCTGGGCGGCGACGGCCAGGTAACGCTCGGCAATATCGTCATGAAGGGCACGGCCCGCAAAGTGCGTAAGTTGTATCAGGGCAAGGTCCTGGTCGGCTTTGCCGGCGGCACCGCCGACGCCTTCACCCTGCTCGACCGCTTCGAAGGCAAGCTGGAAAAACACCAGGGCAACTTGCTGCGCGCCTCCGTCGAACTGGCCAAGGACTGGCGCACCGACCGCGTGCTGCGCCGCCTGGAAGCGATGCTGCTGGTGGCCGACGCCGAATCGACCCTGGTCATCACGGGCAATGGCGACGTGCTGGAACCGGAAGACGGCATCGGCGCCATCGGCTCGGGCGGCACCTACGCCCAGTCCGCCGCCAAGGCACTGCAGGAAAACACGGAGCTGTCGCCGGCCGACGTGGTCAGGAAGTCGCTGACCATCGCCGCCGAACTGTGCATCTACACCAACATGTCACACATCATCGAGACGCTGGACTAAGTCCAGGCGCGTCCGAGCACAGAATAGAAAGCCAACTATGATCATGAACATGACCCCGTCGGAAATCGTCACCGAACTCGACAAGCACGTGGTGGGCCAGGCCAAGGCCAAGCGCGCCGTCGCCATCGCCCTGCGCAACCGCTGGCGCCGCCAGCAGGTGGCCGAGCCCCTGCGCCATGAAATCACGCCCAAAAATATCCTCATGATCGGCCCCACGGGCGTCGGCAAGACGGAAATCGCGCGCCGCCTGGCCAAGCTGGCCGAGGCGCCGTTCATCAAGATCGAAGCGACCAAGTTCACGGAAGTGGGCTACGTGGGCCGCGACGTCGACACCATCATCCGCGACCTGATCGACATCGGCATCAAGCAGACGCGCGCGCTGGAAATGAAGAAGGTGCGTGCGCGCGCCGAGGACGCGGCGGAAGACCGCATCATCGACATCCTCGTGCCGCCGGCGCGCGACTTCGGCTTCACGGCGAATGCGGCAGCGGCCGTGGACAGCGGCAGCGGCGACAGCACGCGCCAGACCTTCCGCAAGCGCCTGCGCCAGGGCGAGCTCGATGACAAGGAAATCGAGATCGAGCTGGCCGACGCCGGCCCGCAGATGGAAATCATGGCGCCGCCGGGCATGGAAGAAATGACGGAGCAGATCAAGTCGATGTTCTCGGGCGTGGGCGCGCAGCGCAAGAAGGCGCGCAAGGTCAAGATCCGCGAAGCGCTGAAACTGCTGGTCGAGGAAGAAGCGGCCAAGCTGGTGAACGATGAAGAACTGAAGCAGAAGGCCATCCAGAACGTGGAGCAGAACGGCATCGTCTTTCTGGATGAAATCGACAAGATCGCCTCGCGTTCGGAATCGGGCGGCGCCGACGTCTCGCGCGCCGGCGTGCAGCGCGACCTGCTGCCGCTGGTCGAAGGCACCACCGTCAACACCAAGTACGGCATGATCCGCACGGACCACATCCTGTTCATCGCCTCGGGCGCCTTCCACCTGTCGAAGCCGTCGGACCTGATCCCGGAACTGCAGGGGCGTTTCCCCATCCGCGTGGAGCTCGAATCGCTGTCGATCGCCGACTTCGAGCGCATTCTCACCAGCACCGACGCCTGCCTGACGATGCAGTACGAAGCCTTGCTGGCGACGGAAAACCTCACCTTGCAGTTCGCCCCGGAAGGCATCACGCGCCTGGCGGAAATCGCCTATGCGGTCAACGAGCGCACGGAAAACATCGGCGCGCGCCGCCTGCACACGGTGATGGAAAAGCTGCTGGAAGAAGTGTCGTTTACGGCCAGCGAAAACAGCAGCACGACGGAAAACGTGCTGGTGATCGATGCCGCCTACGTGAACGAGCGCCTGGAAGCGCTGTCGGTCAACGAGGACCTGTCGCGCTACGTGCTGTAATCAGGGAGGGGAACCGATGGCAAACAAGGCATTGGCGACGCGGCAGAAAATGCAGTTCCGCGTCGAACCCTCGCAAAAACCGCGCAATCCCGTGGCCAGCGCTGCCCTGCAGCGCAGCGCCGGGGCGCACGTGAAAACCGTGTCCGGCCAGCGCCAGCAGGAAAAACGCCTGCTGGCGAAACTGCTGCTGAAGGTCGGCGCCAAAGACTGATCTGGAACTGTCCATGCCACGGCGCATGGATGAAGACAGCAGGAACATACGGCGATGCCGTGCAACGCCGCCATGGTGATTGCAGGCCGCCCGCGGACACCCCCGTTACGGGGCGTCCGCCATCAGGCCATCCTTGCCAGCCGCCTGCCGTCAGAAACGGTAGGACGCGCCCAGCGAAAACATGTCGACCTTGCTCGTCTGCTGGCCGCTGTACTTGACCGGCACGCGGTCCCAGTCGAGGTGCAGCGCCCAATTCCTGTTGAGCGCATATGCCGCGCCGATGCCGTAGGTCAGGCCGATCTTGTCCTTCTTGTCCGCACCGCCGCCCAGGTAGTCGACCTTGCCCTGCGTGTACGCCGCGCCCAAGCGGCCGCTCAGGGTAAACGCGTCGAACTGGTAGCCGAGCACGCCCTGCATGCCAAGGCCCGTGAACTTGCCGCGGCCGGCGCGCTTGCCGGCGCCCGTCTCGAAACCGGACTTGACCTCACCCCCCAGATACCCCACCAGCTCAATCGAAGGCACGGCCACGCCGCCCTGAAACGGCAGCGCGTCGAAACTGTAACCCACGTACGCCTTGCCGCTGCGCTTGCTGCTTTTGTCGCAGTCGCGCTGTCCTGGCACGCAATCGAGGTCGCTGCTGGCGCGAAAGCCATAGCTGGCGCCCATGTAGATGGGGCCCGCTGCCGCGTCGGCGGCCGCGGCATGCAGGGGGGCGAAGGCGGCAAGCGCCAGCATCGCCGCGGGGAATTGGAATTTGAAAGACATGGATAAACCTCTACAAGTGGATGGATTGCCTGGTTGTAGCGCGCTGCGCGAGCCACAAGCGGGAGTGTCATCGCTTTTGCCGTAAAGTACTATCACCTTGTGCAAAGTGCCATTACCGGCTACATTCGGTACCGTCAACCGCTACTAAACTTGCAAAAAGGAACTATCGTGAGCTCGCCTGAACTGGTTCTCCGCGTGCTGCGCACGCAATTGCGCGCCGCCGGCATCACCTATAAAGTGCTGGCCGAACGCATCGGCATGAGCGAGTCGAGCGTCAAGCGCATGTTTGGCCAGCACGACATGTCGCTGTCGCGCCTGGCCCTGATCTGCAAGGCCTCGGGCATCGCCATGGAAGACGTGCTGCGCGGCGCGGCCGACATCACGCCGCATGCCGACACGCTCACCCTGGTGCAGGAAAAATCGCTGGTGGCGCACCCGCGCCTGCTGCTGGTGGCGATCTGCTGCCTGGGCCACTGGAGCCTGGAACAGGTGGTGGAAACGTATGCGCTGACGCAGGCCGAGTGCATCGGCTGCCTGGCCGAACTGGACCGCCTGGGCTTGATCGAACTCAAGCCGCTGAATCGCTACAGCCTGCGCGTCTCGAACGCCTTTCACTGGCTGGCCGACGGTCCCGTGCAGCAGTACTTCCGCGAACACGTGGTGGCCGATTATTTCAGCGGGCATTTTGACGGCGCCGGCGAAACCCTGATGTGCATCCCGGCGCGCCTGTCGCTGTCGAGCGCACAGGAGCTGGTGCAGAAAATCCGCCAGCTGGCCGAGGAACTGGCGCGGCTGCACCAGAACGACCGGCGCCTGGCGCCGCAGGAGCGCGACGGCTTTACCCTGCTGCTGGGTTTTCGCTCATGGGAATTTGCCGCCTTCACGGCGCTGCGCCGCAGTGCGGCGGGCGCCCTGCCCGCCAGCGCGCCCGCCAGTTACCAGACCGGTCCCAGGAACAGATAAAAGGTGCTCTCGCCGCCCTTGGTGGCGCCCGTCGCCATGTAGACGGGGCCAAAACGCGTATCGACGGATACAAAGGCGCTGGTCGCCTGCGTGAATTTGCTGGCCTTCCAGCGTTCGCTCTGGTCGAAGCCGCCCCCCATTTCCAGCGAAAAACCGGCCCGCACGGCGCCGCCCAGGGTGCTGGGCAGGGAACCGATGCGGCGCGCCATCACGACGCGCGCCAGGGCGATGCTGCGCCCGCTCACGGATTCAAATTCCGTGCCGGACAGGCGCAGGAAACCACCGAGGTTGAGCGGCGCCTCGCCGCGCTGCGCGCGCGCCCATTCGCCATACACGTGGCCGGCCCAGTTGCCGCGGCTGAACGCCTTCAAGCCCGTGATGGAGGAGCGGCCCAGGGCCGCCTCGCCCGACCCCGTGCTCGAATTACGCGTCCAGGTGGCGTCCACCAGCATGCCGCGCGTGGGGAAACCCGGCGAATCGAGCGTATCGATGCGGAACTGCGCAAACTGCGTGGTGCCCAGCGCGCGCGACTCCGGCTGCGTGGGATCGGCCGGAATCGCCAGCTTGGCCTTGATCTCCGTGCGCGTGACGCCAAACTGCAGATCGCCCCAGGTACCCAGCGAGCGCCCCAGCACCAGCGCCGCCGTCTGGCCGTTGTACGCCAGGCGCGCGCTGCGCCGGCCCTTGTCGAAGACATCCATCGCCGACGAGGTGTATTGCAGCTGCGGCGCGATATACCAGGGATTGCCGGCTCCCAGCGGCTGCCAGAACTGCACGCCATAGCCGCGCGCATTGCCGATCTGCGCCGTGCTGCGCAACTCGCCGCCCCAGCTGTTCAGGTTCGAGCGCACATGCAGCAGCTTCAGGGCGAAGTTATTGCTGTCCCTGAAATCGCTGGCCAGCTCCAGGCCCACGCGCAGGCGGTTGCTGGCCCACGGCGCCTCAATCGCCTTGATGTTCACCGTGCGCTGCTCGCCTGCGTCGACCACTTCCGTCTCCACGCGCGCCACGTCGCCCCGTCCATACAGCTTGCCCGCCGCCTTGAGCACATCTTCCTGGCTCACCAGCTGGCCTTCGGCCAGCCCCGACTGCGCTTGCAGGATGCGCGGGTTGATCTCGCCCTCGCTCTCCACCGTCAGGCGCGCCAGCGGCAAGGCCACGTCCAGCAGCGCCGGCGCGGCCAGGCGCAGCTGCTCGCGCGCCGCATACTGTTCCGGCGGCAGGGCCAGCGGCGCCAGGCGCGCGGCCAGCGCCTGCGCCGCCTGTTCGCCGGCGCGCATGGCGCGCGCATAGTTCTCGAAATCGAGGAAGCTCACGCCCGTCAGGTCCGGCGCCACCAGCACATCCTGCGGCCGCAATTCCTTGAGCGAACGCTGCACGTTCTGTTCCGTGAGGATTTGCAGCATCTGCTGCGCCACGCCGATGGCGCTGCCCAAATCTTTTTCCGGCGCCAGCGGCGTGCCCACGTTGACGGCGATGACGATGTCGGCGCCCATGGCGCGCGCCATGTCGACGGGCAGGTTGCGCACCAGGCCCCCATCGACCACCAGGCGGTTATTCACGCGCACGGGAGAAAACACGCCCGGCACGGCCAGCGAGGCGCGCATCGATAGGAACAGCGGCGTATCGACCAGCTCCACCAGCTCGCCATTGACCAGATCCGAGGCCACCGAACGGAATGGCAATGGCAGCTGGCTGGCCGGGCGGTCGCGCATGCCGGCCGGCAGCAGGCGGTTCAGGGCCATCTCCAGCGCCGCATTGCTGGCGGCGGCGGGCGGCGTGGAAATGCCATTGCGGCTCAGGCCAAACTCGATGCGCGAAGGCAGCAGCAGATCTTCCTCGCGGCGGCGGAACGCCAGCTCGTCGCGCGGCGGACGGTCTGCCACCACGCGCGCCCAGTTGGTTTCGCGCGCCATCTTTTCCAGGTCCGCCACGGAAGCGCCGGCCGCATACGCGCCGCCCACCACGCCGCCCATGCTGGTGCCGACCACCATGTCGATCGGCACATGCAGCTCCTGCAGCACTTTCAAGACGCCGATGTGCGCCAGGCCGCGCGCGCCGCCGCCCGACAGCACCAGCGCGATGCGCGGGCGCGCGGGCGCGGCTACTGCCGCCGCCTGGGCGGCGTGGACGGTTTCAGGGGCGGGTGCGGCGGCGGGAACATCGGCGGCGGCGCCAGCTTGCGGCAAGGCGCACAGCGCCGCCACGCAGCCTGCTGCCAGGACGGCACGGATCGATAGCATGAAGACTCCTGTTGCGGCAGCGGCTGGGGGCCACCGGCATAATACGATTGAGACGCAGGTACGGCGCTAGGCTGCTTAATTCGAAGGCGGCGGCGGGACGCTCGACACCTGGGGCGCGGCCGGCAGCTGCACGGGCGGGCGCTGCGCTTCCATCGGCATCGGCGGCGGCACCAGATTCGATGCCGGCGCGGGCGTGGGGCCCGGCTGCATCGCCGGCATGGCCAGCGCCTTGTCATCGGCCACCAGGTCGATGCGCTTGCTCACGCCGCCATCCTGCAGCAGCACGTGGCGCGCATGCACTTCCTGCACCGTCACGCCGGGCGCCACTTCGGCGCCTTCCGGCACGGCCACGGACGGCTTGCCGTCGGTCGAGATGATGGCCACGCTGCGGCGGCCGTTTTCCGCCGCCACCACGCCCTTGAGCTGGTAGTTGCTGGCCGTGGCCACGCTGACCTGGCCGCCGAACAGCGAGGCGCCCGCCTCCACGCTGGCATCCTGCACCACCGGCACGGCGGGCGGATTGATGGGGCGCTGCGGTGCCTTGAACAGCTGCATGGCCCAATAGGCCAGCGACACGGACAGCGCCACGACGGCGAGCAGACTTGTTAGTTGGGGCAAACGCTTCATGGCTTCCTTGAGTTCTTATCTTACGAGCTGATTGATTTCGATAATCGGCATCAGCACGGCCAGCACGATCAGCAGCACCACCACGCCCATGGCCAGGATCAGGGCCGGCTCCAGCAGGCCGGCGATGGTCAGGGTGCGGCGCTCCAGGTCCTGTTCCTGGGCGCTGGCGGCGCGTTCCAGCATGGCCGGCAGCTCGCCCGTGATTTCGCCGGCGCGTATCATGTGGATCAGCATGGGCGGAAAATGCTTCTGCGCCGACAGCGCGCGCGCCAGGCTGACGCCCTCGCGCACGGCGCCGCTGGCCTCCTGCACCAGTTCCTGCATCGCCACGTTGGTGAGCGTGTCGCGGCTGGTGTCGAGCGCGCGCAGGATCGGCACGCCGGAACCCGTGGTGATGGCCAGGGTGCTGGCGAAACGCGCCGTGTTCAGGCTGCGCTCGAACTTGCCGTACAGGGGCGCCGTCAGCAGCCAGGTATGCCAGCGCCGTTTCAGCGCCGGCTGCTGCAGCGCGCGGCGCCAGGCGAACCAGGCGCCGGCCACGATCACGGCCACGACGAGGCCATAATTGCGCACGAAGTCCGACAGCGCCAGCATGATCACCGTCAGCATGGGCAGCTTCTGCTTGGTGTTGGCGAACACGGAAACGATCTGCGGCACCACGTAGGTGAGCAGGAAAATGACGATGGAAAACGCCACCACCGTGACGATGGCCGGATAGGTGAACGCCAGCTTGACCTTCTGCACCAGCGCATTGCGCCGTTCGATGTAGTCGGCCAGACGCGACAGCACGCGCGACAGATGGCCGATCTGCTCGCCCGACGCCACCAGCGCGCGGTAGATTTCCGCGAAGTCGCGCGGATGGCGCGCCAGCACGTCGGAAAACGCGGCGCCGCCGATGACTTCCGAGCGGATCGAGGCGATCAGGTCGCGCAGATACGGCCGCTCGGCCTGTTCCAGCAGTGCGGAAAAAGCCTGCTCCAGCGGCAGGCCCGCTTCCAGCAAACTGGCCAGCTGGCGCGTAAACAGCGCCAGCTCGGTGCTGGAGAGGCGCTCGCCGAAGCCGCGCCGCTTGGTGACGCCGGCGGCGTCGACCTGCGCGGCGATCTGCTCGACGGCCAGCGGCACCAGGCCTTGCACGCGCAGCTCGGCGCGCGCGGAACGGGGACTGTCGGCATTGAGCACGCCCTTGCGGGTGGCGCCTTGCGCGTCGACGGCTTCATAACGGAATGCGGGCATGGTGGCGGGCCTAGTCTTTGGTCACGCGCAGCAATTCAGCCTGCGTGGTGGTGCCGTCGCGCAGCCAGCGTTCGCCGTCGTCGCGCATGCTCAGCATGCCGTCCTGCAGGGCCACGGCGCGCACTTCCGCTTCCGAGGCGCGGTTGTGGATCTGCGCGCGGATCTGCTCCGTCGTGCGCAGCAGCTCATAGACGCCGACGCGGCCCTGGTAGCCCGTCTGGCCGCAATGCTCGCAGCCGACCGCCTGCCAGTATTCGCCGTCGAAGGTCTTGCAGGAACCGCACAACTTGCGCACCAGGCGCTGCGCCAGCACGCCCAGCAGCGACGACGACAGCAGGAAGGGCTCGATGCCCATGTCCAGCAGGCGCGTCACGGCGGCCGAGGCGTCGTTGGTGTGCAGGGTCGCCAGCACCAGGTGGCCCGTCAGCGAAGCCTGCACGGCGATCTGCGCCGTTTCCAGGTCGCGGATCTCGCCGATCATGATCACATCAGGATCTTGCCGCAGAATCGCCCGCAGCGCCTTGGCAAATGTCATGTCGATGCGCGGATTGACCTGCGTCTGGCCGACACCGGCCAGGTCGTACTCGATCGGGTCTTCCACCGTCAGGATGTTCGTCGTCGTCGCATTGAGCATCGACAGCGCCGCATACAGCGTCGTCGTCTTGCCGGAACCGGTCGGCCCCGTGACCAGCACGATGCCGTGCGGCTGCGTGATCAGGCCGTCGAACTGCGCCAGCATGGGCGCGCTCATGCCCAGGTGCTGCAGGTCGAGGCGGCCCGCTTCCTTGTCCAGCAAACGCAATACGGCCCGCTCGCCATGCCCGGTCGGCAGGGTCGAGACGCGCACGTCGACGGGCTTGCCGCCCACGCGCAGGGTGATGCGGCCATCCTGCGGCAGGCGTTTCTCGGCGATGTCGAGCTGCGCCATGATCTTGATGCGCGAAATCAGCGAGCCATGGATGGCTTTGCGCGGACGCACGACGTCGCGCAGGCTGCCATCGATGCGGAAGCGCACGACGGAGGTCTGCTCGAACGGCTCGATATGGATGTCGGAGGCGCCTTCGCGCAATGCCTGCGTCAGCAAGGCATTGATCATGCGGATGACGGGGGCGTCGTCGGACGATTCGAGCAAATCCTCGATGGCCGGCACGTCCTGCAGCAGCTTGGTGAGATCGAGGTCGGCGTCGAATTCATCGGCCATCTGCGAGGCGTCGCCGCCGCCGCCCGCATAGGCGCCGGCGATGGCCGCATCGAGTTCGGCGCGCGGCAGCACCGTCAATTGAATCTGGCCGAAGCGGCGCGACACTTCGGCGATCGCCGCCGGCGCCGTCGATGCCGCCACCAGCACGTCGACGGGGGCGCCATCGGCGGCGCCGGGCCGGGCCAGCAGGCCGAAGTCGCGCGCGTAGGCGTAGGGTAGCAAGTTACTCATGGCTGTTCCATCACTTCTGCGGCTGTGGTTGAGCCTGTTGCTGCTGGTACTGCTGCAGCATCGACTGCGGCGGCGTGGCCGCGTTGGCGGGCGCGCCCGGCGGCGGCGTCGGTGCCGGCGGCACGGGGCGCGTCACCATGTTGCCGCCCACGGGCTGGCCATCCTGCAGGGCCGGCAGCACGGGCGTGCCCAGGTCCTTCAACATCAGGTTGCCCGTGGCCGGCACGGCGGCCGTCTCGGCCGAACGCATGTAGTCGTAGCGGTCGGCCGCCAGGCTGCCGCTTTGCTCCTTGTTGCGCACGATGACGGGGCGCAGGAAGATCATCAGGTTGGTTTTCTTGCGCTCGCGCGTCTGGTACTTGAACAGGTTGCCCAGCACGGGAATATCGCCCAGGCCGCGCACCTTCTCCGCGTTGTCGCCCGTGCTGTCCTCGATCAGGCCGCCCAGCACGATGATCTGGCCATCGTCGGCCAGCACATTGTTCTCGATCACGCGGTTGTTGATGGTGATGCCGCTGACGGCCGACGCCGTCGACTTGTCCACGCTCGACGTCTCGTGATAGATGCCCAGCTTGATGGTGCCGCCTTCGGAAATCTGCGGACGCACCTTCAGCGTCAGGCCCACGTCCTTGCGGTCGATGGTCTGGAACGGGTTGGTGTTGGTGCCGGCCGTGCTGGTGTACTGGACCGTCAGGATCTGCAC
>CAUSDR010000031.1:0-24424 GCA_963530105.1 uncultured Janthinobacterium sp. | reverse complement strand
CCCAAGCTCAAACCCAAGCTCAAACCCAAGCTCAAACCCAAGCTCAAACCCAAGCTCAAACCCAAGCCAAACCCAAACCAAGCCCAAACCAATCCCAAGGCCAGCCCAGGCCCTAGCCAGCCCAAGTCAGCCCAAGCCAAGCCAAGCCCAGCCAACCCCAGCCAACCCCAGCCAAGCCGGCACCCGGCCTGGCGAACCGGTACCCAGACAGTGCCCAGACGGCGCGCAACCCGGCGCAGCGCGGTGCTGTCCGTCCGCGTCTCCTCCCCGGGCCACCCCGTCATTCTCTGGCGCAGCCCCGGTGCGTGTTCAGCCCTTGTCCTCCTCGTCCTTGCCGCCTTGGCGGCTGGTTTTCGACTGTTGTTCGGTGCCGCCGCCCCGTGCCGCCGTGCCGCCGCGGCCTTCATTGGCGCGCTGGGCCGATTGCCGGCTTTCGCCACCCTTGCGGCCGATTTCCGCCATGTGTTCGCGGTTGCGGCTGACGGCTTCGCCGCCTTTCTGGCCGGCCCGGCGCGCTTCTTCCGAGTCGAATTCATGCGCCGTGCCTTTTTGATGCGCGGCCTGGCCTCCCTTGCTGGCAATTTCGCGCTGCTGTTCTTCGTTCATGGCGGCGAAGCCACGTTTGCTCGTGCCTTTCGTGCCGGGATCGCCGGCTTTCTGGCTGCTGCCAGCGCCTTTGCCTTGTTCGTTACCTTGATTGCTAGCCATGCTGTTCTCCTTGCGGTCGAGTGGGTATGGAATGCTCCATGCGGGCTGCTCAATGCGCCTGATCGGCTTGCGTGCTGTTGTCGTGGCTGCGTCCCGCGCCGTCGCGGGGGCCGCCAACGTGCATTTTTTCGATCAGCTCACGCTGGCGCTGCGTGGCTTTTTCCGTTTCTTCGGCGGTCTTGCGCACCACTTCGTCGGCGAAGGCGACGGCCGTGCGGCTGGCGACGGGAAGGTGCGTTTCCGCCGCGCGGTTCATCTCGACATTGGCACTGGCGACGAGATTGCCGAGCTGTTGCTGGTACTGGCGCAGTTTGTCGCCGCCAGGCAAGAATTGGCCGGCCGCCAGCGACATGAATTCGCCCGTGTCGCGCGCGCACAGCATTTGCTGGCTGGCGCTGCTCCATTCCTGGAACAGGTCTTGCGCTAGCCGCAGATGCAGCGCGCTCATTTGCTGCGCCGTGTCAAACATCTTGCGCGACAGTTCGGTGGCGAAATTGAGCTGGGCTTCCAGATGGGACTTCAGAGCGGGGCTGAGACTGGAATTGAAACTATTTGTGAACATGTTCTACCTCAATGAAAATCTGGTCCGGGAAACACCCGGTGCACCGGGTGCGACGTGTGATGAAACAAGCAAAGGGATAGACGCCGGACGGCGCGCCAGGTTCCACGCCAGATGCCTGTTTGGGGCGGGAAAGGCGCTGCGCCGCTTGAAAAACGCGAGGACTTTGTGCCAGATCAAATGAACTTGAATCAGACCAGCACCGGCGACAGCCATGGCGGCCGTGCGGAAAATGCGGGTTTACGCGCCCAGCCGTGCGACAATAGCCGGCTCGCGGCAGCGCAGCCGATGGCCGGCGCGCGTGGCTGAGCCGAGCATTGCCTTACTTTTTACCTTATTCCGCGACCATGACGCATCCCGAATACATCCTGACCCTGTCCTGCCTGGACCAGCGCGGCATCGTGCACCGCGTGTCCGGCTTCCTGGCCGAACGCGGCTGCAACATCCTCGATTCCGCCCAGTTCGGCGACCAGGAATCCCAGCTGTTCTTCATGCGCGTGCATTTCGCGCTGGAAGACGGCGCCGTCAGCGACGCCCAGCTGCGCAGCGACTTCGCCGACCTGTCGCAAGCCATGCAATTGAATGGCCCGTTCCATGGCCAGCTGCACGATGCGCGCGTCAAGCCGCGCGTCATGCTGATGGTGTCGAAGATCGGCCATTGCCTGAACGACTTGCTGTTCCGCTACAAGAGCGGTTTGCTGAACGTGGAAATTCCCGCCATCGTCTCGAACCACATGGAGTTCTACCAGCTGGCGGCCAGCTACAATATTCCGTTCCACCACCTGCCGCTGGCGACCGGCGCGCCGGAAGCGGCCAAGCTGGCGCAGGAAGCGAAGATCATCGACCTGATGGACACGCACAAGATCGACCTGGTGGTGCTGGCGCGCTACATGCAGATCCTCTCGCCCGGCCTGTGCCAGGCGCTCGACGGCCGCGCCATCAATATCCACCACTCCTTCCTGCCCAGCTTCAAGGGCGCCAAGCCGTATGCGCAGGCGCACCACCGCGGCGTCAAGCTGATCGGCGCGACGGCGCATTTCGTCACGGGCGACCTGGATGAAGGCCCGATCATCGAGCAGGATGTCGAGCGCGTCGACCACGCGATGGATGCGGAAACCCTGACGGCCATCGGCCGCGACGTCGAGTGCGTGGTGCTGGCGCGCGCCGTGAAATGGTTCGTCGAGCACCGCATCCTGAAAAATGGCGACAAGACCGTGGTGTTCCGCTGATCGCGGCGCCAGTGCAACATTGATATCCACTTTACCGAGACAGAAATACGATGGCCCTTAAAGCAACAATTTTCAAAGCCGATCTGCAGATCGCCGACATGGACCGCAATTACTACCAGGATCACGCGCTGACCCTGGCGCGCCACCCGTCCGAGACGGACGAGCGCATGATGGTGCGCCTGCTGGCGTTCGCCATCCACGCCAACGAGGCGCTGACGTTTACCAAGGGCCTGTTTGACACGGAAGAGCCTGATTTATGGCAGAAAGACTTGACGGGCGCGATCCAGCTGTGGATCGAAGTGGGCCAGCCAGACGAAAAGCGCATCCTGAAGGCGTGCGGCCGGTCGGAACAGGTGATCGTTTACAGCTATGGCTCAACCAGCCACATCTGGTGGAAGCAGATTGCGAATAAACTGGAGCGGGCGAAGAACTTGACGGTGATCAACCTGCCGTCCGATGCGGCGCAAGACATGAGCAAGCTGGCGCAGCGCACCATGCAACTGCAGTGCACGATCCAGGATGGCCAGATCTGGCTGACGGACAGCGTCAACACCGTGCTGATCGAGCGCGAACCGGTGAAACCGGCCCGCTGATGCCGACAGCCTGAAACGCAAAAAAGCCCGGATCGCTCCGGGCTTTTTGCATGGTGACGATCAATTCGGCGCGCTGCCCAGGCGCTTGATGCTGCTCGAGCGCTGCATGCTGCGGCTGATGCGCGGGTCGCCGTAGTAGTTGACCTCGCCGGAGCCGCCGATGCTGATGGTCAGCTCATCCTTGGCCCACACCGTGGCCTCGCCCGAGCCGCCGATGCTCACCTGCGCGTCGCGCGCGGCCAGGCTGCCTGCCTGGATATTGCCCGAGCCGCCGATCGAGGCCGTCAATTGCTCCGTCTTGCCGCTGGCCTTGAAGTTGCCGCTGCCACCGATGGCGACCGACACCATGCGGCTGTCGAGGTCGCGCGCGCTGATGGAGCCGGAGCCGCCGACGTCGAAACGCAGCGTTTCCGCGCGCAGGCCGCTGGCATTGATGCTGCCCGAACCGCCCACGCTGATGCGTTCCACCTGGCGCGCCTGGATGACGATGGTCAGACTGGTCTGGCGGAAGTTGGCGTTGCGCTTGGCGGGGCGGATGCGCAGGGTGCCGTTTTCCACGACCGTGTCGATCAGCGGCAGGATGTTGTCATCAGCTTCGATGGTGACGCTGTCCGTGTTGCCGATGCGCAGTTCGACGTTGCCGGGCACGTTCAGCGCCACGCCATGGAAACTGCCCACTTCGCGCGTCTGTTTTTGCAGCTTGCCGCTGCCGCGGATGCTGTTGCCGGAAATCCAGTCCAGCGGCGAGGCCAGGGCCGGCACGGCCGGGATGGCCAGCACGCAGGCGGCCAGCAGCAGGGCGCGCGCGGCGCGGACGTGGCGGTGGTGGAAAATGGTGTGTGGCATTCTGGCTCCCTGTGTGGATATGATCTGCCTGCATGGTATGCCAGCGCGGCGCCGCCGCGTAGCGGGCTGCGACAGACTGCAATGCCGGCGGCACAGAATGCAGCAAGATGCGACAGGATGGCATGAGGTATCATGCCGGTATTGGACATACGACGAGCGGCACGCGCCGCTCACACTACTGGAATTACATGCTGATCATCACCATCAAACAGGGCAAGGAAAAGAGCTTGCTGGGCCAATCGTGGATTTACGCCTCCGCGATTGAAAAAGTCGACGGCAAGCCGCAGGAAAAAATGAAGCCCGGCTCGACGGCCATCGTGCAAAGCTCGTCGAAGCAGTTCATCGCCCGCGCCGCCTACAATTCGAAGTCGCAGATCCGCGCGCGCATCTGGAGCTTCAAGGAAGACGAGCCCGTCGACCATGCGCTGATCAAGCGCAGGGTCAAGGCCGCCATCGAGAAAAAGCTGCCAGCCATCAAGAAGGCGGGCGAGAACCAGCTGTTGACCCTGATCAAGGGCGAAGACGAGGGCTTGCCGGGCCTGGTGGTGCAGCTGTTCGGCGGCGCACAGGGCTATCTGATCTGCGAATTCAACGCGGGCGGCGTCGACGCGTGGAAAGTGGCTATCGTGCAATCACTGATGGCGTCCACGGGCTGCGCCAATGTTTACGAGCGCTGCAACGACCTGATGCGCAAGGGCGAAGGCTTGCCGCTGATCGACGGCGCCCTGGCCGGCGAGGAACCGCCCGATGAAGTCATGCTGACGGACAACGGCGTGCGCTTTGCGCTGGACTTGAAGACGGGTCATAAAAGCAAGTTCCGCTGAAAACGGCGGCTTGACGTGAAAAAACCGGCGCTGGCCGGTTTTTTTAATTGCGCAGGCGGCGCACCTGCAAAACGTTCAGGGCAGGGCGCATCGACGCAGACAGTACGAATAGTACGGCAAGCAGATGCAACGCCGCCATGGACGTTGTTCAGGCGCGCTACTCCAGCGGCACGCTGCGGTATTTGTTGACCTCCAGCGCGCTCACGGCGGGCGCATCATTGCCCCACGACGCCCGCAGATACGTGACCACGGCCGCCACTTCCGTGTCGTCCATGACGGGGCCGAACGGCGGCATGCCGTACGGGCGCGGGTTGCCCCTGGTGCCGGGCGCGAAGCCGCCGTTGAGCACGAGGCGGATGGCGTTGACGGCCGAGTCGGTCGTCAGCGCGCGGTTGCCGGCCAGCGGCGGGTAGGCGGGCGGCACGCCCTTGCCATCGTCCTGGTGGCAGCTGGCGCATTGCGCCGCATACAGTTTCGCCCCCAGCGCCAGTTGCTGCTTGGCCGGTTCCGACGTCTCGCGCGGCGTCCGTTTGCGCGCTTGCGCGGGGCCGGGCAGGCTTTTCAGGTAGACGGCCATGGCGTGCACGTCGGCCGTGCTCATGTGTTGCAGGCTTTGCCGCACCACCTCGGCCATGGGACCGAAGACGGTGGCGCGCGGCGACACGCCCGTTTGCAGCAATTCCACGATATGCGCCGTGTCCCAGTCGCCCAGGCCCGCTTCCGCATCCGACGTCAGCGAAGGCGCATACCAGCCCAGCACGGGGATCAGGCCGCCAGACAGGCCGTCGTCGCTGCCGCCCAGGGTGCTGCGGCTGCTATGGCAGGCGCTGCAGTGGCCCAGGCCCTGCACCAGGTAGGCGCCGCGGTTCCATTCCATGCTTTGCGCCGTGGCGGCTTGATACACGCCCGGCGTGAAGTACAGGGCGCGCCAGGCGGCCAGCGCGATCTGCTGGTTGTAGGGGAAGCGCAACTCGTGCGGCCGGTTCGCCTGCCGGTGCGGCGGCACGCTCCGGAAGTAGGCGTACAGGGCGTCGCTGTCTTCGCGCCGCACCTTGGTGTAGTTGGTGTACGGAAAGGCGGGATACAGCAATCGGCCATCCTTCGATTTGCCGTTGTGGATGGCGCGCCAGAAATCGTCTGCCGTCCAGCTGCCGATGCCCGTTTCCGTGTCGGCCGTGATGTTGGGCGAGAGCACCTTGCCAAACGGCGTCTGCAAGGCGCGTCCGCCCGCGTAGGCGACGCCGCCGCGCACCGTGTGGCATGCCATGCAGTCGCCCGCCTTGGCCAGGTAGGCGCCGCGTTCGATCAGCTGCTGCGGATTCAAGGTGCTGGCGGCCGCCGGCGGGCCCGGGTCGTCGTTCGGGTACAGCAGGAAGGCGGCGCTGGCGCCCGCGATCAGTGTCAGGCCCGCCGCGATGCTCCATTTTTTCATGGCGCCACCTGCGCGCTGGAGCCGGGCACGCCGCCGCAGTGCAGCGGCAGCGGCAAGGCGATGCTGCTGGCGGGGCGCGCCTCGGCGCTGGCCACCTGCGTGCCCAGCCAGGCCGAGACGGCGCCCACGTCCGCATCCGACAGGCGCTGCGCCACCTGCGCCATGCAGTCGGGCGCGTGGGCGCGGCGGATGCCGTTCTTCCAGGCGCCCAGCTGGGCGTTGATGTAGCCGCGCGGCAAGCCCAGCAAGCCGGGGATGGCGGGCGCCGCGCCGGCCAGCTGCTGGCCATGGCAGGCGACGCAGGCTGGAATTTTCTTGCCGCTATCGCCCAGCAGCACCAGCTGCTTGCCGCGCGCCAGGGCAGCCGTGCCGGCGCCGCTGGGCTGGGCTGGCGGCGGGGCCGGGTGCTGCGCCGCGAAATACTCGGCAATTTCGCGCAGGTAGGCATCCGGCAAGTGCTCCACCATGTAGTTCATCAGCGGATACTGGCGCCGCCCTTCGCGAAAATTCAGCAGCTGGTTGTACAGGTAGCCGGCCGGCTTGCCGGCGATGCGGGGAAAGAAGGCGTCGTGCTTTTCCTGCTGCGCATGGCACGCCGTGCACGCCTTGATGCGCTGCTCCAGGCTGTCCGGCACGCTGGCGGGGGCCGCCATGGCCAGGCCGGGCAGCAGGATTGCCATGCCGGCAAGGAAGAAAGGAAGCCTGGAAATAGGAAAATGCATGAAATTGTCACCTGTCTGGGCTGGCCTGGGCTGCTGGCGTCATTGCCAAGGATATACTGTGGGCGGAGATTGGAACAGGATCAGTTGTGCGGAAAAACTACGGATCAGTTTAAGGGATGCGGGGGAGCGGGATTGAAGCGATATGAAGCGTTGGTGGAAGAAATCGCCGCCATGATAGCCACGCAGCTGCTGCTGCCCGGTGAAAAACTGCCATCCGTGCGCCAGCAGCATGCGCGGCGCGGCGTCAGCCCGTCGACGGTATTCCAGGCGTATTACCTGCTGGAAGCGCGCGGCATGATCGTCTCGCGTCCCCGCTCCGGTTATTACGTGGCGCCGCAGCGCGCCGCGCTGGCGCCCGAGCCGGACAGTTCCCGCCCGGCCGACGCCAGCACCACCGTCGATGTCAGCGACCTGGTGTTCGAGGTGCTGGGCGCCGTGGGCGCGCGCGACATCGTGCCGTTCGGCTCGGCATTTCCCAGTCCGCATCTGTTTCCGATGGAAAAACTGGCGCGGGCCGTCTCGGCCAGCATGCGCCGCCTCGACCCGTGGAGCACCGTCACGGACCTGTCCCTGGGCAATGCCGAGCTGCGCCGCCAGATCGCCCTGCGCTACCAGCTTGACGGCGTGCTGGTGTCCAGCGACGACATCGTCATCACGAATGGCGCGCTGGAAGCGCTGAACCTGTGCCTGCAAGCCGTCATGCGGCCCGGCGACACGGTGCTGATCGAGTCGCCCAGCTTCTATGCCTGCCTGCAGGCGCTGCAGCGGCTGGAACTCAAGGCCGTCGAGATCGCCACCAGCCCGCGCGACGGCGTCGACCTGGCGGCGCTGGAAGAGTTACTGCTGCGGCACCGGCCCAAGGCGTGCTGGCTGATGACGACGTTCCAGAATCCCCTGGGCAGCCTGATGCCGCCGGAAAAGAAGCGCGCCCTGGTGGCATTGCTGGCGCGCCATGGCGTGCCGCTGATCGAAGACGATGTGTATGGCGAACTGTATTTCGGCAAGCAGCGCCCGGGCCTGACGAAAAGCCATGACGGCGCGGGCCTGGTGATGCATTGCAGCTCGTTTTCCAAGACCCTGGCACCCGGTTTCCGGCTGGGCTGGGCCGTGGCGGGGCGGCATGCGCGCCAGGTCGAGCGCCTGAAACTGACCACCAGCCTGTCGGCGCCGATCCCGCTGCAGATGGCGCTGGCCGATTACCTGGCGCAGGGCGGCTATGACCGCCACTTGCGCCAGCTGCGCCTGACCCTGGCCGCGCAGCAAAACACCATGCTGCAAGCCATCGCCGTGCATTTTCCTCCTGGCACGCGGGTCACGCGGCCGCAGGGCGGCTATTTCGTCTGGGTCGAGATGCCCGTGAGCGTCGATGCGCTGGCCTTGCACCGCAGCGCGCTGGCGGCCGGCATCAGCATCGCGCCCGGCCCCATCTTTTCCGCCACGCGCGCGTTTCGCCATTGCATCCGCCTCAATTACGGCCACCCCTGGAGCGCGCAGCTGGAGGCGGCCATCGCCACCCTGGGGCGGCTGGCGCTGGCGGCGATGGCATAGCCGAGAGGCTTAGCCGAGAAAAAAATCCCTGCTGCAAACAAGTGTTTCATTCCAAAAAGAAATATTACTGTTATATTGGTGTATCTATAACTAATGATGGGAATGATAATGGAAAACTCGCAGCCGGAAGTGGGTCGTACGCAAGATACGACGATCGCCATTCTGTCCCATATTGGCGGCCTGTTCACCAGCTGGGTGGCGCCGCTGATCATTTATCTGATCAAGAAGGACGATGCGGACAAGTTTTCTGCCGAGAATGCCAAGGAAGCGCTCAATTTCCAGATCACTCTGATCCTCTGGTACATCCTCTGCTTCATCCTGACTTTCGTCATCATCGGCATCTTCCTGTTCTGGCTGGTGGCGCTGGGTAACCTGGTGTTTTCCATCATTGCCGCCGTCAAGGCCAGCAACGGCGTCGTCTACCGCTATCCGCTGACCTGGCGCCCCGTCAAGTAAGGCGCTGGCGGCCGTCCGGCGTCAGCCGGGGCGGCCGGGCAGGGCGAGGAAGGCCGTGAAATCGGGCGCCACCGGGCTGGTGGCGCCTGTTTCGTGCGACCACAGCACGACCACCGGCTCGCCGGCCGGTCCCGTCTGTGCATAGTCAAAGCAGTAATAGTCGCCCGTGCCGAACTGGGCGAAGGGCAGCAGCGCGCTGGCGTCACTCGCCGCGGCGCCCGCATTCTCCAGCCACTCCCGCCAGTCTTGCCGATAGTGTCGCTCGATCGATTCCCATGTCTTGCGCGCATGGGCCGCGTCGTAGACGGGAAACACGACCAGCGCGCCCAGGGTGCGGCCATTGTTGGTTAGCAGCCACTGCGCGTAGGAAGGCGGCAGCGGCCGCCCCAGCGCCTGCTCGGCGGCGGCGATCGCTGCGGGGCTGGTGCCGATGGATTTGTTCTGGTGCATGAAAAAAACAGGGCGCTGCCGGCCAGGCTTGGCCGCTTCAGGCCGCTGCTGGCGGCGCGGGCGGCGTGCTGGCGCGCGGGGCTTTTTGCGGCGCCACCTTGCCGCCGTCGGCGATCCAGCGGCGGTACACGCGCAAGGCGACTTGCGCATCGTCGGCCGCGTACAGGATCTGCTTTTCCGTCAGGCGCGAGGTGGCCCAGTTGGTGGTGGAGATCTTTTTCGATTTTTGCAGGTGCAGGCCGAAGAACTTGGCCACGGCCGTCTTCGCGCCCAGGTCGTTGCGCTGGCCGCCGCGCAGGGCGACGGACAGGTCGAGCACCTGCGCCGGGGCAATGCCCAGCTTGTTGCGCAGGCGCTTGACGTCGTCGGACAGGCCAAAGCCCACCTTCAGGGTGGTGGTCGATTCGAGGATGGCCTTGAGTTCGGCCAGGGCCGGCGCCGGCGTCGTCGCGCCCACCTGGAACAGGTAGGCGATGTCATCGGTGGCCAGCTGGATCAGGTGCGGCCCCGTGGACGACTCGCCCTTGACGAAAGTCGGCTTCGATTCCGTATCGAAGCCGATGGCGTCCGCCGCCAGCAAGGCCGCCATGGCGGCCCTGGCATCGTCGCTGGTGCGTACCAGCTTGACGTGGTCGAGTTCGATGCCCCGGTAGGGTGGCAGTGGCGGTGCGGCAGCTGTCTCCATGAAACCGGATCAGCCTTTGCGCGAGAATTTCGCGGTCAGCTGATTCAGTTTTTCCAGGCGCAGGCGGTTCGCTTCTTCGGCGGCGGCCGCGTCGCGCTCGGCTTTCTTGCGCTCGGCTTCCTTCTTGAAGCGCTGCTGCAGCACTTGCGTGGCGTGGTCGCGGTGGGTTTGCGTCACTTCCGCGCCGGCAGTGCCGTCGAGGTCGTAGCGCACCTTGGCTTTTTCCATCACGCGCAGGTAGCGCAGCGAACCCGTGTGGATGCCCAGCGCCGTGCGCATCAGCTTGCGGTCCAGGTCCGGCAAGCGGGCCAGGATCTGCTTGTCGATACCGATCGACAAGGGCAGGCAATCGCGGAATGGCGTGAATTGCTCCTGGAACTGCTTCAACAGGGCGCGCGCGGTCAATCCGGCGGGCGCCGGTGTGGCCGTTGCGGCGGGTGCCGCCGCTGGGGCTGCATCTGCTGGCGTGACAGGAGTGGTGGCTTGCTGGTCTGGCGTGGAGCTGGTCATCGACATCATTGGTTGGGCTATAAAAGGGGAGCATAGCACGCGCCACAGGCAAGTGCATTGTCTTTTTTGGCAACTTGACCTGCGATTGACATGCGTTCACCTGGCCGCATGCAGCGCGAAATACGGGAAATGTGTATAATGTCGGCTTGCGCTGATGACTGGACCCTGTTTTTGACGGTCTGGCTCAGGTGTGCAGGGGATAGGAGCAGAGCGGTGCAGGGCGATAATTATTGGTATTTTTGATATCGGATATTCCGTTTATCAATTATCCAGATAACTGGCCTTCGTGCATAATCTTGCTCTCCGCTGTGTCTTCACTGAACAACAATAGATTCAAGCCCGTTCTGGTACGGGCTTTTTTTCATTCCGCAATGTACATCGCTTATTTATCTGACCCGGCTTCGGCCCCGCCGCTCCTCCTGCCGGATGCGCGGGCTATGTACGCTCCGATAGACAGGCGCCGCTGCCGTTGACGGCAGCCGCAACAACACGCTCCATCGAGTCCGGTTTCGCAGGCTTAGGTGGAATCATTCACTTCGCGCCGACACCATCTGGTCTCGCATTAAGAGATATCTCATGAAGAATACGCCAAAAACTTTAACGTTGTCCGCCAAGGCGCCACGCCCAGCCGCGGCGCCGCTTGCCGTACCAAAAACGACTTTATCTTACTTCATCGATAATGCGCAAGCGAATCCGGAAGCCACCGTCACGACGGCGCCGACCGTCGTCACCGTGGTGAAGAAAAGCCGTTCGCGCCTGGCCGCCGTGCCGCCCGCTGACGCCGCCGTGGAAGCGCCAGTGGCGGCCGTGGCCGCCGAAGCCGCTGCCGAGCCTGCCGAAGCGGCGCCGGCCAAGGTGCCGAGCGTGAAAATCGCCCCGGCTGCCAAAGTTGCCGTCGCGCCACGCAAGGTCAGCGAAAGCGCCGCCACGAACAAAGTCGTGACGGCCGCCCGCTCGAAAGTCGTGCGCGCCAAGCCGGAAGCGGCGCCCGTGACCATCATCAGCGGCGCGCAAGTGGTCAGCAAGACCACCGACGCCGACGCCCTGGCCGCCATCGACACCTCGAACTACTTCTTGCCGACCGTCAAGGTGCCGGGCCGCCGTGGCCGCAAGCCAAGCGAATTCACGCCGGAAAACGATGAAGTGGCGGCACTGAACGCCGTCGAACGCGCCGAACTGAAGGCCGTGTCGAAAGCGCGCGACCGCAAGGCCAAGGGCGGCCTGGCGGACGCGCTGGGCGATCCGGAAGCATCGGCAGCGGACCTGGAACGCCGCCGCAAGCAGATCACGGGCTTGATCAACATGGGCAAGGAACGCGGTTTCCTCACCTATGCCGAGATCAATGACCAATTGCCGGAAAACATCATCGATCCGGAAGCGATCGAAGGCATCATCGCCACCTTCAACGACATGGGCATCGCCGTCTACGAGCGCGCCCCTGACGCGGAAAGCCTGTTGTTGACAGACAACGTCGCCACCGTCACCAGCGACGATGAAGTGGAAGCGGCTGCCGCCACCGCCTTGTCGACGGTCGATTCCGACTTTGGCCGCACCACCGACCCCGTGCGCATGTACATGCGTGAAATGGGCGCCGTGGCGCTGCTGACGCGCGAAGGCGAGATCGAGATCGCCAAGCGCATCGAAGGCGGCCTGAAAGACATGATCCAGGCCATTTCCGCCTGCCCGACCACCATCGGCGAAATCGTTGCGCTGTCGCAAAAAATCGCGCGCGACGAAATCAAGGTCGATGAAGTGGTCGACGGCTTCGTCGATTTGAACGAAAGCAATGCCCCGGCGCCCGCCGCTGCCGCCGCGCCCGCCGCCGCCAGCGACGACGAGGAAGAGGAAGAAGAAGCCGAGGAAGAAGACGGCGACGCCAATGGCGGCGCGGCCGGTTTCTCCAGCGAGCAGTTGGCGCAGCTGAAAAAGAATGCGTTGGAGAAATTCAACGTCATTTCGACGCAGTACGACAAGATGCGCAAGGCGCCGGAAGGCTACAACTCGAAAGCCTACATCAAGGCGCAGGAAGCCATTTCCCAGGAATTGCTGGGCATCCGCTTCACGGCCAAGGTGGTGGAAAAGCTGTGCGACACCCTGCGCGGCCAGATGGAAGAAGTGCGCCACATCGAGCGCGCCGTGCTGGAACTGTGCGTGAACAAATGCGGCATGCCGCGCGCCCACTTCATCAAGGTGTTCCCAGGCAATGAATGCGACCTGGAATGGGTCGACCGCGAAGTCGATTGCAAGTATCCGTACAGCGCCATCCTCAGCCGCAACGTGCCAGCCGTCAAGGAACTGCAAAAGAAGATGATCGACCTGCAAGCCCGCGTGGCCCTGCCGCTGGCGGACTTGCGCAAGATCAACAAGCAGATGGCTGCCGGCGAAAAGCGCGCCCGTCACGCGAAACGCGAAATGACGGTGGCCAACTTGCGCCTGGTCATTTCGATCGCCAAGAAATACATCAACCGCGGCCTGCAATTCCTCGACCTGATCCAGGAAGGCAACATCGGCTTGCTGAAGGCGGTCGACAAGTTCGAATACCGCCGCGGCTACAAGTTCTCGACCTACGCCACCTGGTGGATCCGCCAGGCCATCACGCGTTCGATCGCCGACATGGCCCGCACCATCCGCGTGCCGGTGCACATGATCGAAACGATCAACAAGATGAACCGCATCTCGCGCCAGATCATGCAGGAAACGGGCAGTGAGCCGGACTTGGCAACCTTGGCCGTCAAGATGGAAATGCCGGAAAACAAGGTGCGCGAGATCATGAAGATCGCGAAAGAACCGATTTCCATGGAAACGCCGATGGGCGAAGATGGCGATTCGCAACTGGGCGACTTCATCGAAGACAACACGACCCTGGCGCCGCTGGACGCCGCGCTGCACGCGTCGATGCGCAACGTCATCAAGGAAGTGCTCGATTCGCTGACGCCGCGCGAAGCAAAAGTGCTGCGCATGCGTTACGGCGTGGAAATGTCGAACGACCACACCCTGGAAGAAGTGGGCAAGCAGTTCGACGTGACGCGCGAGCGCATCCGCCAGATCGAAGCGAAAGCCATGAGCAAGCTGCGCCAGCCTTCGCGTTCGGACAAGCTGAAGACCTTCCTGACGCAAAACTAGAAACACCTGTCAGTACCTGCCGCGCGTCGTGACTTGCGGCCTGCGACGCTCACTGTACTGAAGTACAGTTCCGCGTCTCGGCCACAAGTCACTTGCGCTCGCGACGGTCCTGTCAGGCGTCGTGGTCGTTGTCGAGTAGTTTTAAAAAGAGGCGCAGGCCTCTTTTTTTTCGCCTGTCGCCGGCGCGCTTACAGCGAATGCGGGCGCTGGCCCAGCACGCCGGCGCGGAACTGGCGCCGCGCGCGGTACAGCACGACGCCGCCGGCGGAGATGAGGAAGGTGATGGCCAGCCAGTCGAGCGGGTTGCTGCGCTGCGGCGCCGGTGACGCCTGCGACGGCACGGCGAAGGCCTGGAATTTATGCCCCGTGTAGACGGCGCCCACCACCAGGCCGCCGTCCGTGATCTTGTTGGTCAGGTACAGGCCGTCGTCGCGGCGGCGCACCGTCATCACGCCTTCCTTGTAGACAAAGGTCATCGGTTCATAGCCGTTGATGCTGACGCTGCCGACGACGTGCCCGGCCGCATTGACGGCCGTGGCGTAGCTGTCGCCCTGGCCGATCATGGCGCCCAGGTCGAGCATGCGCTTGCCGTCCCAGGCAAACGCGTGCCAGCGGCGTTTTTCCGTTTCCGACGCGCCCACGACCAGGCCCGCATCATTGATGGCGGTGGCCGAACTGATGCGTCCGCCTGGCAGGGTGCCGATTTCCTGCATGCCGGCACCGGGGCGGTAGATGAAGGCGCGGCGGTAGCCGTCGTCCCGCTGCGCCGTGCCCACCACCACGCCATGCGCGTTCAAGCCGCTGGCGTAGCTGCTGGCGCCGCCCAGGGTGCCCAGGTCTTGCAGGCTGTGGTCGGCACGGGTGACGAAGGCGTGGAAGTCGCCGCCGCTCGTATCGGCATAGCCGGCCACCGTGCCATCGCGCGTGATGGCCGTGGCATAGCTGCTGGTGCCGCCCAGGGTGCCCAGGTCGCGCATGCCGTTCGCTGCCTCGTAGCGGAAGGCGTGCCAGGCGCCGCTGGCCGTCTGCGCGGAACCGACCACCACGCCATGGGCATTGATGGCCTTGGTAAAACCTTCATTGCCGCCCAGGGTGCCCAGTTCGCGCACCTGGCCGTGCTGGTAGATCACGGCGCGGCGCCGTCCTTCCTCTTCCATGATGATGCCGGCCACGAGGCCCGCCGGGTTCAGGTCGGAGGCGATGCTGCCATCGCCGCCTTTTTCGCCGAAACCATGTTCGGCATAGATGCTGGCACCGGCGAAGGGTGTTGCGGACAGCAACAGCAGCAGGGCCAGGCGCGGCAGCGGGGTGGCGGGAAGGCAGGCGAACCGTGGCACCATAGTAGTTTCCTTAAAGAAAAACTCACTATACGATCTTATGCAGGCATTGCATACTTAATTTGCTACTATTTTTGGTAACTTTTTTCGTGTTACTGCCGGCTTGCCGCGGCACGGGCCTGCGGCAGGTGGATCGCCAGCGCCGTGCCCTGGCCCGCCTGGCTGTCGATGCGCAGCTCGCCGCCCAGGGCATGCACGCGCTCGCGGATGCTTTTCAGGCCGAAGGCGGCGTGCTTGCCATCGTCGCCCGGCTGCATGCCGATGCCGTTGTCGCTGATGCGCAGCACGATGGCATCCGCATCCTGCGCCAGCGCCACGTCCACTTCGCTGGCCTGGGCGTGGCGCACGATGTTCGACAGCGATTCCTGCAGCACGCGGAAAATGGCCGACGTCTGGCGCTGGTCGAGGCCCAGGTGCGGCGCATCGCTGGCGATGCGCAGGCGGTAGCGGATGGCGCCACGCCCCTCCATCTGGCGTATCAGCCATTCGGCGGCCGGTCCCAGGCCCAGTTCCAGAGTACTGGGATGCAAGTCATTGAGGATGGTGCGCACGGAACGGATGGTGGCGTCGATGGTGTCGAGCACGCGCTGCGCGTGGCGGTGCAGGCGCGGATGCGTGCCGGCCGTGCGCGCGTGCAGCAGCGAGACATCGATGCGCAGCACCATCAGGTTTTGCCCCAGGTCATCGTGGATATCGAGGGCGATGCGGCGCCGCTCCTCTTCCTTGATGGTCTGCTGGTGGTCGGTGAGCTCGCGCAGCTGGGCCAGCGTGCGCTGCAGGTTTTCCTCGTTGCGCTTGCTTTCCGTGATGTCGATGCCCATGGCGATGATCATCTGCGGCTTGCCGTCCGCATCGAAGACGGGTTTTTTATGCGTCTGCACCAGGCGGTTTTCTTGTAGCTGGGCATTCCAGATCAGCTCTTCGCGTATGACGACCTTGCGGCTGGCGAATGCCTGCTGGTCGGCCGAGTGGAAACCCATGTTCTGCTCGGCGGGAAAGTGCCGCAAGTCGCGGCCCTCGGCGATGTCCTGGAATTGCACGCCCCATTGCTGTTCGCAGGCCTGGTTCATCAGCAGCAGGCGCGAATCGGCATCTTTCAGGAACAGCGACAGCGGCATCATCGAGATGATGTCCTGCAGCCGCTCTTCGCTGCGCGCCAACGCCGCCTCCGTCTGCGCGCGCATGGCGATCTCGGCGGAAAGCTGGGTGTTGACATCCAGCAACTGCGCCGTGCGCAGGGCCACGCGGCTTTCCAGTTCCGCATGGGCCAGGCTCAATGCCTGTTCGGCGCGCTTGTGTTCCGTGATGTCGTTGATCAGCACGAGCGCGCCCGTCAGGCGGCCCTGGCGGTCGTACAGGCGGCGGCCGCTGAGCATGGCCCAGCGCTGCGTGCCGTCGCCGTGCAGGTATTGCAGTTCCCCCATGCAGCTTTGCTCGGCGGCGCGGCGCAGCGGACACAGGCGCTGCAAGGTGGCTTCGTCGTGGTATTCGCTCATTTTGTGGCCCAGCAGGCTGTCCGCGCCGACGCCCAGCATGTCACACAGGCGCTGGTTGATATGCACGATGGTGCCTTGCGCATCCGTCTGCCACATGCCGTCCTGCGCCGTTTCGGCCAGGTCGCGGTAGCGCATGGCGCTGGCGTCGAGCTGCTGGCGCGTGCTGGCCAGGTGGGCGCGCAGTCTGCGCATCAGCCACATGGTCATGCCCGTGGCGGCCAGCAACAGCAGGGCCAGGCTGACACGTTCCCGGAAGTCGAGTTCTTGCCAGGCAACGCCGGCCAGCCAGCCCAGCAGGATCAGCAGCAGGGCGGCACATGCCGTACTCAGCGTTTCGATCGACCATCTACTCATGCGTATTCCTGGCGTCTTGGTTGGCCGCTGCGGCGCGCCTGGCGCCGGAGGAAGGATTACCCGCTGCCAGTGTAATGCTTAATTGTTGCTTTCTTGAGAATAATTTTCTAACGGAAATTAAAAAAGGCCGGCGTTTGTGGCGCCGGCCTTGCTTGCCGCGGATTCGCCCGGCCTTAGCCCGTATTGCGCAGGCCGGCAGCCACGCCATTGATCGACAGCTGGATGCCGCGATGCACCCGTTCGTCGATCTTGCTTTCCGCCGACAGGGCGCGGTTGCGCTTGATCAATTCCACCTGCAAGTGATTCAGCGGGTCGAGGTAGGCGAAGCGGTTCTGGATCGAGCGGGCCAGCAGCGGATTGCCGGCCAGGCGCTCCGTATTGCCGGTGATCAGTTCCAGGCAGCGCAGGGTGTTGCCATGCTCGTCCGTGATGCGCTTGTAGATGCGGTCGCGCAAGCCCTGGTCGGCCACCAGTTCCGCATAGCGCGAGGCGATCGCCAGGTCCGTCTTGGCCAGCACCATGTCCATGTTCGACAGCAGGGTGGCGAAGAACGGCCATTGCCCGTACATGGCGCGCAGGGTGGCGATCTTCTCGTCCTTCGAGCCGTCGCCGGCGCCGTTGATCCAGGCGTGGATGGCGCTGCCGAAGCCGAACCAGCCCGGCAGCAGCAGGCGGCACTGGCCCCAGGAAAAGCCCCAGGGAATGGCGCGCAAGTCCTCGATGCGCTGGTTGGCCTTGCGCGAGGCGGGGCGCGAACCAAGGTTCAGTTCGGCAATTTCCGCGATCGGCGTGGCCGAGAAGAAATACTCCGTGAAGCCGGGCGTTTCATACACGAGGTCGCGGTAGGCATGGTAGGCCAGGTCCGACAGCTGCGCCATCACGCCCTCGAACCGCGCCAGCTGGCTGGTGCGGGCGGGATTGGCTTCCTGCGGCGCCAGGCTCGCTTCCAGCGTGGCGGCCACCAGCAACTCCAGGTTGCGGCGGCCGATTTCCGCGTTGGAAAACTTCGAGGCGATGATTTCGCCCTGTTCCGTCAGGCGGATCTGGCCGTTGACGGTGCCCGGCGGCTGCGCCAGGATGGCTTCGTAGCTGGGGCCGCCGCCCCGGCCCACGGTGCCGCCGCGGCCGTGGAACAGGCGCAGCTTGACGCCGGCCCGTTGAAAATCGGCCACCAGCGCCAGTTCCGCCTTGTACAGTTCCCAGTTGGACGTGAGGAAGCCGCCATCCTTGTTCGAGTCGGAATAGCCGAGCATGACTTCCTGCAGCTGGCCCTGCTTGGCGATCAATTGCTTGACCAGCGGCAAGGCCATGAGCTGGCCCATGATGCCGGCCGCGCGCTGCAGGTCGGGGATGGTCTCGAACAGGGGAATGACCATCAGCTCGCAGCTGCTGTCGCCATCGCCGCCCGCCTGCCAGTCGGTGCGCAGCAAGCCCGTTTCCTTTTGCAGCAGCAACACTTCCAGCAGGTCGGACACGGTTTCCGTGTGCGAAATGATGTAGTTGCGGATGGCGCGCGCGCCGTAGCGCTGGCGGATGTCGCGCGCGGCGCGCAGGATCGCCAGCTCGGCATCCGTCTCGGCCGCATAGCCGATGTAGGGCGAGTACAGCAGGCGCGGCTGCGCCAGTTCGTTCAGCAGCAGCGCCTGCTTGTCTTCCTCGGCCATGGCGGCGTAGTCGGCCGCCACGCCGCTCTTGGCGAACAGGTCGGCCAGCACGCGCTCGTGCACGTCCGAAGTCTGGCGCATGTCCAGCGAGGCCAGGTGGAAGCCGAAGATGTCGGCCGCGCGCGCCAGCGTGGCCAGGCGCGGGCGCACGAGGGCGGTACCGTGGTGCGCTTCCAGCGAGGCGACGATGGTGCGCAAGTCCAGCACGAAGGCGGCCGCGTCCGGGTAGGCGGCGGCCGCGCCCACTTCCTTGCGCAGGATGTTGGTGGCGCCCAGGGCGCGGGCGGTGGCGGCCAGGCGCGCATAGATGCCGATCAGGGCGCGGCGGTACGGTTCGTCGCTGCGGTGCGGCGAGGCGTCCGGCGACTGGTCGGCCAGCGCCTGCAGTTCGGCGCTGACACCCACCATCAGGGTCGAGACGGACAGTTCCGCGCCCAGCGCGTGCACTTCGTCGAGGTAAAAGTCGAGGATGGTGGTGGCGTGGCGCGCCAGCGCATGCTGCATGGTGCCCGCGTTGACGTTCGGATTGCCGTCGCGGTCGCCGCCGATCCAGCTGCCCATCTGCACGTAGGCGGCGTTGATCGGCTCGACCGTGCCGTCGCCGTTCGGGTACTCGGCGGCGATATCGTCCTCGATGTCGTCGTACAGGCCCGGCAGTTCGCGCAGGAAGGTGATGCGGTAGTAGGACAGGGCGTTTTCAATTTCGTCGGCCACCGTCAGCTTCGAGTAGCGCAGCATGCGCGTCTGCCACAGGGTGGACACGCGCGAGCGCAGCAGCTGCATGTTGGCGTGGCGTTCCTTGGGCGTCAGCGGCAGGTCGCGCTCGGCCAGCAGGCGGGCGATGTCGTGCTCAGCGTCGAGGATGCTCTTGCGCTGCACTTCCGTCGGGTGCGCCGTCAGCACGGGCGCGATCAGCGCTTCCTGGAAGAAGGTGTCGACCGTCTTGCGCGGCACGCCGGCGGCGCGCAGTTTTTTCAGGGCGAAGCTGACGCTGCCTTTTTGCGCGGGCGAGCCGGCCAGCAGGTGGGCGCGGCGGCGGCGGATGTGGTGCTGGTCCTCGGCGATATTGGCCAGGTGCGAGAAGTAGGAAAAGGCGCGCACGACGGAAATCGTCTGCTCGCGGCTCAGTTCCTTGAGCATGGCGTCCAGTTCCAGCGCCGCGTCCGCGTCCGCTTCGCGGCGGAAGCGCACGGACGTCTGGCGGATGGTTTCCACCACGTTGAAGACGGCGTCGCCTTCCTGCTCGCGCAGCACGTCGCCCAGCAGGCGGCCCAGCAGGCGGATATCTTCCTTCAGCGGCGCATCCTTGTCGGAGCCGGCCGGAGGGACTAATTCTGGTGCTACTGCGTCATTGAGCATAATAAAGAACCAAAGTAAGTGTAAAAGCAAGGGAATGAGGATCGCACCGGGCGTTTGGCCGCAGGGGGAGGGGGGCGCATGATAAAATTTGTGGTCTTCAACATGGACGCTAGCCTGACTTGGCCGTGTAGGCAAAGGGATAACGATTATAGCGACGCCAGCCGCCATTCCGGTACAAATTGATATCGGACGGGCGAAATGGCCACGACAACGAGCATGACTGCGAAAGAACTTGTTTTGAAAGCATCCGAATTGACCCCGAACGAACTGACCCCGACCATTCCCGCCCGCCTGGTGATCGCCACGCGCGAAAGTCGTCTTGCCATGTGGCAAGCCGAACATGTGCGCGCGCGCCTGGCGGCGCTGTATCCGCAGTGTAGCGTTGAAATTCTCGGCATGACCACACGCGGCGACCAGATTCTCGACCGCGCCCTGTCCAAGGTAGGCGGCAAGGGCCTGTTCGTCAAGGAACTGGAAGTGGCGATGGAAGAAGGGCGTGCCGACCTGGCCGTGCATTCGCTGAAGGACGTGCCGATGGAGCTGCCGGAAGGCTTTGCCCTGGCCGCCGTCCTCGAACGCGAAGATCCGCGCGACGCCTTTGTGTCGAACGACTACGCCAGCCTGGCCGAGCTGCCGCACGGCGCCGTCGTCGGCACGAGCAGCCTGCGCCGCCAGTCGCTGATCGCCGCGCGCTATCCGCACCTGACCATCCTGCCCCTGCGCGGCAACCTCGACACGCGGCTGGGCAAGCTCGACCGTGGCGACTATGCGGCCATCATCCTGGCCGCCGCCGGCTTGAAACGCCTGGGCCTGGCATCGCGCATCCGCGCCGTGCTGGCGCCGGAAGACAGCCTGCCGGCCGCCGGCCAGGGCGCCATGGCCATCGAGATCCGCGGCGCGCGCGCCGACGGCGCCGACCTGGTGCGCCTGCTGGCGCCGCTGAACCACGCGGACACGGCGCAAGCCGTCACGGCCGAGCGCAAGGTGTCGAAGATTTTTGGCGGCAGCTGCCAGATTCCGCTGGCCGCGTTTGCCACGGTGGATGGCGGCCAGATGCGCCTGCGCGCCATGGTCGCCACGCCGGACGGCGCGCGCATGGCCAGCGCGGAGCTCGAAGGCCCGGCCAGCGCGCCGGAACTGCTGGGCGAACAGGTGGCCGAGCTGCTGCGCGAACAGGATGCCGCCGGCATCCTCGCCTCGTGCTTGGTCACGCCCGACAACCATGAAGGCCTGGCGCCACATGCCTGATACCGTGGTGATCACGCGGCCGGCGGCGCAAGCGGGGCCGCTGGCCGCGAAGGTCGCCGCGCTGGGCTTGCCCGTGCAACTGCTGCCGCTGCTGGAAATCCACGCCCTCGACGGCGAGCAGGAGCGCGCGCAGCTGCAAGCCGTGCTGGCGCGCCTGCATGCCTACGACCTGGTGGTGTTCGTCTCGCCGAACGCCATCGACTGCGTCTTTGCGCACTTGCCGGCCTGGCCGGCCGGCGTGCCGCTGGCCGTGGTGGGCGAGGGCAGCCGGATGGCGCTGGCCGCGCACGGCGTCACGGACGCCAACGCCAGCATCACCAGTCCGCTCGACACGGCGCGCAGCGATTCCGAACACTTGCTGCTGGCGCTGGACTTGCCGGCCCTGCGCGGCAAGCGCGCGCTGATCGTGCGCGGCGATGGCGGCCGCGACTTCCTGGCCGACGGCTTGCGCGCGGCGGGAGCCACGGTCGAGTTCGTCACCGCCTACCGCCGCAAGGTGCCGGCCTTGACGCCGGCCTTGCGGGCGACCCTGGAAAACTTGTTGCAGCATAATAACGATTGGATCATCACCAGCTCGGAAGCGCTGCGCGGCTTGCTGGAATTGCTCGCTGCGCTGGACGAATCCGGCGGTGAAAAATGGGCTGTTGCAAAAATGCAACAGCAGCATTTGATCGTGCCACACGCCCGCATTGCACAAACGGCGACCGCCCTGGGCTTTGCCCGGGTCACCTTGACAGGATCAGGCGACGCAGGAGTGCTCGCCGCGTTACAATCACGACCATGAACGAAATGCCTACCATCTCCGAAACGAATGCATCGCCTGGCAGCGCCGTGAAGACGGCGCCGCAGGCGGCCGACCAACCCGCTGGCCGCGCGCCGAGCTTGCTCGAACAGCTGCAAAAGCCCATGAGCATCGCCGTCATCGTGCTGGCGGTGCTGCTGGCCGCGCAAAGCTGGTCGACCAGCAAGCAGATCCGCAGTCTGCGCGAAGAAGTGGCCAAGCGCCTGCAAAAGGGCGATGTCAGCAATGCCGAAACGGGCGTGCTGGCGCGCAACGTGCAAGAAGGCACGAAAGAGCTGCAAATCAAGGTGGGCGCGCTGGAAAACCGCCAGAGCGAAACCCAGAGCCAGCAGCTGGCGCTTGAGCAACTGTATAACGACTTGTCGAAGAACCGCGACGAGTGGGCGCTGACGGAAATCGAACAGGTGCTGTCGACGGCCAGCCAGCAGCTGCAGCTGGCCGGCAACGTGCCGGGCGCGCTGATCGCCCTGCAAAACGCCGACCGCAGCCTGTCGCGCTCGGACAAGCCGCAATTCATCACCATCCGCCGCGCCATCGGCCGCGACATGGAAAAACTGAAAGCCCTGCCCAGCGTCGATTCGACGGGCGTGGCCCTGCGCCTCGACGCCGTGATCGCCCAGATCGACGCCTTGCCGATGCTGTCCGACGAAACGCCGGCGCTGCCGGCCGCGCCGGAAAAGCCGGGCAAGGCCGGCGCCAAGCCCGCGCGCGACGCCTCCGGCAAGCTGGTGGGTCCGCCGGCGCCGGAACCGCTGCTGCAGCGCGTGCGCGACGGCTGGAATACGTGGAGCAGCGACATGTGGAACGACGTGCGCCAGCTGATCCGCATCCGCCGCGTGGATACGCCGGAAGCGCTGATGCTGTCGCCGACGCAAGCGTATTTCCTGCGTGAAAATGTCAAGCTGCGCCTGCTCAATGCCCGCATGGCCTTGTTGTCGCGCAATGAAACGGCGTTCCGCAATGACTTGATCGCCGCCCAGGATGCGCTGGCGAAGTATTTCGATACGCGCGCCCGCAGCACGCAGACGGCGCAAGCCCTGCTGCGCCAGGTGCAGGCCAGCAATCTGGCCATCGAAATGCCGACCTTGTCCGACAGCCTGGCGGCTGTACGCAACTACAAAGCGAAGTCCTGAGCCCATGCGTCTATTTCTCTGGTTACTCGCCCTGATGGCCGCGGCGATCGGTATCGCCGTGACGGCCCGTTTCAACCCTGGCAATGTGGTGCTGTTCTATCCGCCGTACCGCATCGACCTGTCGCTCAACCTGTTCCTGCTGCTGCAGGTGCTGCTGTTCGCGCTGCTGTATTTCCTGCTGCGCGCCGTGCGCGCCACCGTGCGCATGCCGGCGCAAGTGGCCGCCTACCGCCAGCGCAAGCGTGAGCGCGATGGCAACAAGGGCTTGCGCGAAGCCTTGAAAGCCCTGTTCGAAGGCCGTTTCGGCCACGCCGAGAAGGCCGCCCTGCGCGCCGCCGAACTGGAAGAGAACGCCGGCCTGGCCGCACTGATCGGCGCGCGCGCCGCGCACCGCATGCGCCAGTCGGAGCGCCGCGACAGCTGGCTGGCCCGCGTCGAAGGCGATGCCAGCCTGAAGACGGCGCGCCTGATGACGGTGACGGAATTGCTCGTCGACGACCATCAGCCGGAAGCGGCGCTGGCCGCCGTGCGCGAACTCAACGCCAGCGGCACGCGCCATATCCATGCGCTGCAATGGTCGCTCAAGGCCGAGCAGCAGGCGAAGAACTGGCCGGAAGTGCTGCGCCTCGTGCGTTCGCTCGACAAGCACCGCGCCCTGCATCCGGCCCTGTCGTCGCGTCTGCGCGAGCTGGCGTACGACCATTTGCTGTCCGATCCCACGCACGATGCCGAGTCCCTGATGCGCGTCTGGTCCACCGTGCCGAGCAGCGACCGGGTCAAGCCCTATATCGCCTGCCGCGCCGCCACGGCCCTGAACGCGCGCGGCCTGCACGATGAAGCGCGCCTCGTGTGCGAAGAATCGCTGGCCGCCGACTGGGACGAGCGCGTGGTGCGCGCCTACCGCGAAGCGGCGGCGCCCGCCGGCACGCCGGCCCTGCTGCTGCAGATCGAGCATTGCGAACAGTGGCTGAAGCAGCGTCCGCTCGATGCGGAGCTGGCCCTGACCCTCGGTTCGCTGTGCCTGAAGCAAAAACTCTGGGGCAAGGCGCAGCGCCACCTGGAACAGGCCCTGTCGGACGCGAACGAGCCGCAGATGGTGCGCGAGGCGCACCTGAAGCTGGCGCAGATGCATGACGCCTTGCAGCAGACCGAACAGGCCGCCGCCCATTACCGGCAGTGCGCGCTGGCCACCATCCTGTAAGCCATCGCGCCGGCCTCGCGCCAGGCGTAAAAAAGCCGTTCAGTGCAGACTGAACGGCTTTTTTTTCGGGCCGCTGCCATGCGCAGGGGCGGCTGGCGCAAGAGCGGGGGCGTTCCCGGCGCGACCGCCATGCAGCGCGTGGCGG
>CAUSDR010000030.1:0-24596 GCA_963530105.1 uncultured Janthinobacterium sp. | reverse complement strand
TGTTCGACGGCGGCGCGGCCGACAACCTGGGCGTGGAAACCCTGTGGGACGTGGCATTGACGCAGCTGTACGGCAACGACATGGCCTTCGTGCCGCCGCGCCTGAACCGCAAGCCCTTCATCCTGATTTCCATCGATGCCAACGCGCCCAATTCCAGCGCCGTGTTTGAAAAGATGTCGGACGAGCGCAAGCCGCTGGACCGCATCTTCAACAAGAACATCTACGACGCCGTCGACGCCCTGTTCTCGCGCCAGCGGCGGGAAAACCTCGTCAAGATGGGCTTTGGCCAGGCCCGCTTCGATACCATCACGCAAGAAAATTTCGGCGACCTGAGCCAGAAATTCGTGAAAGGCAAGCGTACCTCGTCCTTTGCCATTCCCGTGCTGTGCCGGCCGCACGTGGGCCAGTTTCGCTGTGAAGTCGATGCGGCCGATCCCCTGCCGGGCCAGGTGCGCACCACCCTGGAAGGCTTCGCCTGGCATATTTCCATCGATGAAATCGCCTCGCTGGCGCTGCGCCTGTCCAGCGACGATGCCGAGGTCGATTTTGCCCGTAAGCAAGAGCGCGCCGCCCTCGTCAAGCTGCAGCGCCTGGCCACGCAAACCAAGACCCATCTGAAACTGACGGGGCCGGAAAACTGCAGTCCGGAAGTATTGCAGTCGGCCCTGTACAGCGCGGCGCGCGTACTGATCCTCGACGACGAGGAATCGCGCTTCGCCCTGTGCGACTACATGCTGGCCGGCCAGCTCATCAATGACAGCACCGTCTGCAAGCAGCGCTACGTGCACGCCGTCCCCAGCTTCGCCATCGAAAGCGAAGACTTGCAATACCGCAACCTGAGTTCCGACGGCAATTCCGTCAACGTGCCGATCCGCTGCAAGAAGTGAGCGGCCACAAAAAAGCCCGCACGATCGCTCGTACGGGCCTTAGCGCAAGGATTCCAAGCGCCCGGTTGATTTAGATCAACCGACTACGCCTGCGCATGTAGCTGCGGCTTAACGCACCTTCCAGTTCCTGCTCCGTTTTATGCTGGTTCACCGTGTACAGGGCCCACAGGGCCGCCGGCGCCCAGCCGATCACAGTGCACTGCAAGATCAAGGCGGCGGCACCGGCCAGCGGGCGCCCCAGCATGAAAAACGTAAGACACGGAAGTAGCAAGGCTATCAGCAATCGCATCACGACATACTCTCCTAAATATAGAGCAGCGGACAAGGGCCGGTATCCGGTCCGTCCCCCGCCCGCTGCGTACTGCTCCTTATAGATGCACGGCAATCTGCGGCATCAGGTCGTCAAACGTGCGACCGTTGCCGTTTTCTCCGATGGCGTGCATCTTCCATTCGCCGTTATGGCGGTACAGCTTGGCCATGATCTGTGCCGTGTGGGAACCTTGCACAGACAGGTTGAAACGCGCGATTTCCTGGTTATTGCTCGCATTCAAGATGCGGCAATAGGCGTTTTCCACCTGCGAGAAGTTCTGGCCAGTAAAGCTGTTGACGGTGAAGACCAGGCTTTTCACGTGCGTCGGCACTTTCGACAGATCGACATTGATCTGTTCGTCGTCGCCATCGCCCGCGCCCGTGCGGTTGTCGCCCGTGTGGACAATGCTGCCGTCCTTGCTTTTCAGCTGGCGGAACCAGACGATGTCGGACGTGCTCTTGTTCTCATCGAACATGACGCACGACGCGTCCAGGTCGACCGCTTCGGTCTTCGAACCGAAACCGAGGAAACCCTTGGTCTTCACGGCATCCCAGCCCAGGCCCATGGTGATACGGGTCAGGGTGGTACCAGCTTCTTTGTCCAGAGAAATCTTCTGGCCCTTGCTCAAATTGACAGACATACGCATAGCTCCTGTTTGGTTGGTTGCTTCAACTGCTCTTACGCCGGCTTGCTTTGCGTCCAGGCGAGGAAGGCCGCGCGGTTGCGCGAGCAGACGAGGATTTTCCCCGTGCCTGAAAACTTCAGCACCATGCCCTCGCCGCTGGTCTGGCTATTGATCAAATTGCCCAGAAAGCCGCCGCTGCTGCCGGTCGTGATGGATATTTCGTATTGCAGGCGGTTGTCCCAGCACACGACGTGGGCGTTATCGATCACCACGTCCTTGCCGGGCGTCACTTCCAGTTCCGACATGGCGCCAAAACCGGAGACCGCCAACTGGCCGCTGCCTGCCGTCTCGGTGATGAAAAAACCACCGCTCTGGGCAAACAGCGCATTGCCAAGGCTCTGCGTGCGCACCTTCAATTCCACGCCAGCGCTGGCCGCCACGAAGGCGCCGTCGCTGATCATGTATTGCTGGGTGCCAACGTCGAGCACCCGCATGGCGCCGGGCAAGGTGGGCGACAGCAGACAGTCGCCGTCGCCGCGCAGTGCCTCGATATGCTGCTGGAAGAACGATTCGCCGTTGGCAAAGGTGCGCATCAGCGCGGCGCCAATGCCACCGGTCATCTTGCCTTTCAGCTCAAGATTGGTTTCCATCATCACCATCGCATCGGATTCGCAATAAATCTTCTCGCCCTTGGCAAGCGACACATGCAGGAACGGATCGACGTCCCCGGTAATATTGAAAATTGGCATATCTGTTCCTCCACAGAACACCTGACCAAACCTACTGCGCGTCGGTATAGGCGGCCTGCGATGCTCACCGTACCTTCGTACGGTTGCGCTTCTTAGCCACCTCTCCCTTCCGCTCGCTACGGTTTTGTCAGGCGTTGCGACTTTTAAATCAAAACCTTATACACCTACACCAAACGAAGCGGCTAATGGGCCTAAACCGCCTTTATAGCCCTGGCCGATGGCCTTGAATTTCCAATCGCCGCCGTTGCGGTAGATTTCGCCGAAGACCATGGCCGTTTCCGCCGAACCATCTTCCGACAGGTCGAAACGGGCGATTTCCGTGTTGCCATTGGCATTCACGCAACGCACGTACGCCTTCGACACCATACCAAAGTTTTGCTTGCGCGCCTCGGCATCGTGAATCGTCACGCAGACGGCGATCTTGTCGATCTCGGCTGGTACCGCGGCCAGGTCGACGACGACGGTTTCATCGTCGCCATCGCCGGCGCCCGTGGTGTTGTCGCCCGAGTGGGTGACGGAGCCGTCGCTCGACTTCAGGTTGTTGTAGAAAATCATGTCGACGTCGGCGCGTACCTTGCCGTCGGCTTTCAGCAGGAACACGGAACCGTCGATGTCGAACGCGGCGCCATCGGTGGCGCGGGCATCCCAGCCCAGGCCGATGATCATCTTCGAAATGCCGGGCGCTTCCTTGCTCAGGTTGACGTTGCCGCCTTTTTGCAGACTGATTGCCATGATGTATTTCTCCTATGTGAAATAAAAGTCCAGCGTGTATGAAACCAAATAACGACTTGTGTACACCTGGCGCCGCCACCGGCCCGACTCCCCGGGCCAACGGCGGCGCTTGCTGCATCACGCTGGCAAACGGGTGTGGCGTTTGCCGCGTATTCCTTACGCCTTGGCGGCCGTTTCCAGCGCCGGCTGTTTATCTTCCTCGCCTTCCAGCAAGGCCATGCGGCGCTTGTAGCGGATCGACGACCACAGCGAGGCGAGAATGAAGGCCACGCCGATCAAGCCCGTGAAGATTTCCGGCACGTGGAACTTCATGCTGACCAACATGATCACGGCCAGGATACCGATCGCATAGTGCGCGCCGTGCTCCAGATAAACGAACTCATCCAACGTACCCTTGCGCACCAGGAACACCGTCATCGAGCGCACGAACATCGCGCCAATCGCCAGGCCCAGCATGATGATCACGACATCCTTGGTGATGGCGAACGCGCCGATCACGCCGTCAAAGCTGAACGAGGCATCGAGCACTTCCAGGTACAGGAAGCCGCCAATACCGCCGCGCTTGACGATGTCGCCCATGTTGCCATCGCCGTTATCGCCTTCCAGCAAGCCGCTGACCACATCCACGCCCACGTAGGTCAAAATACCCCACAGGCCGGCCGTCAGCACCACCAGTTTCTGGCCTTCTTCGATCATCGACAGGCTGGCCATCAGGGTGCCCAGCGCGATCATCACGGAAATCGACGAAATCTTGCCCAGCGCGCCCAGTTTTTCTTCAATACGGCCCAGCCAGTGCGTTTCCTTCTCCGAATCGAGCAGGAAGTTCAGGAATACCAGCAGCAGGAAAATGCCGCCGAAGGCCGCCACTTCCGCGTGGTGATTCGTCAGGTGCATCGAATACTGTTCCGGATTGCTCAGCGCCAGATTCCATACTTCCAGCAGTCCCAGGTCCGCCGCTTGCGCCACGATGACCAACGGGAATACCAGGCGCATGCCGAACACGGCGATGATGATGCCCACGCCGAGGAACAGGCCCTGCCAGAACTTGTCCCAGTTCTTCAGCACCGAGGCGTTGACCACCGCGTTGTCAAATGACAGCGAGACTTCCATCACGCCCAGGATCACCGCGATACCGAGCGCCGCCAGCATCGTCTGCACGCCACCGTGCGTGTAACCCCACCAGGCGGAAATGCCCAGACAGATAAATGTCACTAAAAATGACACTCTGAAATGTTTCATCGATAGTTCCCCTTTATCCAAATTCAATGGAACGTAGTATAGAGACATGCGATACATTTAAAAATGGAAGATAATGGAAGCATTACTTCGTAAAAACAGAAGATAGGACCACGGATGAAAACCACCGGCTTCAATTACCGCCACTTGTATTTTTTTTGGGTGGTCGCCAAGGAAGGCGGCGTGACGCGCGCGGCCGAACGCCTGGGACTGGCCGTGCAAACCATCAGCACCCAGCTGGCCTTGCTGGAGAAGGAGCTGGGCAAATCGCTGCTGCAGCCGCAGGGACGGCGCCTGGTGCCGACGGAGGCGGGCCGCCTGGCGCTCGGCTACGCCGACCAGATCTTTCTGCTGGGCGAGCAGATGCAGGATGCGCTGGCCGATGCCGACGCGGAAAAGATGCGCCTGACGGTGGGCATTTCCGATTCCCTGCCGAAACTGATGGCGTACCGCATGCTCGACGCCACGCGCAGCCTGGACAAGCCCGTCAAGCTGGTGTGCCTGGAAGATGAATTCGAGTCCTTGCTGGCCGACCTGGCCCTGCACAAGCTGGACCTGGTCTTGACGGACCGCGCCGTGCCGGCCGGTGCCAGCCTGCGCGTGGCCAGCCACCTGTGGGGGGAAAGCGCCATGAAACTGTTCGGCATCCCCGCGCTGGCCGAGCGCTACCGCGAAGATTTCCCCCATCGCCTGAGCGGCGCGCCCTTCCTGCTGCCCGCGCGCAATAACGCCTTGCGCGGCCGCATCGACGAATGGATGGTGCAGCAGGGCGTGCGGCCCGACGTGGTGGGCGAATTCGAGGACAACGCCATGCTCAACGCCTTCGGCCGCAAGGGCCTGGGCCTGTTCTTCGCGTCCGCCAGCCTGGCGGCCGACATCGAGGAGCAATTCGGCGCCGTGCTGGTGGGCGACGCCTCTTCCCTGCGCGAGCAGTTTTATGTGATCTCGAACGAGCGCAAGATCATGCACCCGGCGCTGGACGTGATCCTGGCCGCCGTGCCCGGGCGCAACTGATCAGCCGTCGAGATCGGCGGCGATGGCCGCCAGCCAGGCTGCCTGGTCCGGCTCGCAGCTGTCCACGTTGGCCAGCTGGATGACGGACAGGCCCGCCTCCGGCACGCGCAGCAGCAAGGCGCGAAAGCCCCACAGCCCGCCGCCATGGAACACCACCGCGCGCCCGCCGTGTTCGATCTGCTCCAGGCCGTGGCGGTACGGCCAGCTGTGGCCGTCCGGGCCCGGCGTTGGCGCCAGCTGCGCGCGCACCAGGCTGGACGGATCGCCGTACTGGCGCTGCCAGTCGCGCTCCCACAGGGCCAGGTCGTGCAAGGATGCATACACGCCGCCGTCGCCCACCGTGTTCGCATTGCCCAGGTGCTGGCGGTAGCCGGGCGCCTGCGCGGGGTCCACCGTATAGCTGCGCACGCGCTGCGGCAGGATCGCTTGCCGGTCGACATCGAAGGCCGTGGCATGCATGCCCAGCGGCGCGAACAGGCGCTGCTGGGCCTGCGCCGCCAGCGATTGGCCCGACACGACCTCCACCAGTTTCGCCAGCAGGATGTAGTTGCAATTGCTGTAATCATGCGCGCTGCCGGGCGGCGCCGCCAGGTCCTGCATGCGCGCGATCAGGCGCAGCAGCAGGGCATTGTCAAAATAGTCGCTGTCGTGACGGCCCAGCTGGCATGCCAGGTAATCGAAATAGTCGGGAATGCCGCTCGTGTGGTTGAGCAGCTGGCGCACCGTGATGGCGCTGCCGAACTGCCGCACTTCGGGCAGGTGCGGCGCGACGTCGTCGTCGAGGCCGATCGCGCCCTGGCGCACCAGATCTAGCACGCAGGCGGCCGTGAACTGCTTCGATTCCGACGCCAGGTAGTAGCGCGAGTGCGCCGTCAGTGGCACGCCCAGTTCCAGGCAGGCCAGGCCGTGATGCAGCTCCAGCAAGGACACGCCGTCGCGCTGGACCAGCGCGCTGAATCCGGGGCCTTGCGCAGGCAGGCTGGCTTGCAGGGAAAGAAAATGCTGAACGAGATTTTTCATGCCGCGATCTTAGCATGCAGGCAAGATTACTTTCATGTCATATTCATTAGCTAATCCGATAAATCCATTCGAAAATAACGTTTGAATAATCAATCAAAAGCGATTGTAATAAAGCCTGAGACAAACACGCGTTGGCCGCCCGGCGGCGGGACGCGATCACCATAAAAAAACAGGAGCGGCACCATGTCCACGGCAGGCAAGACGATCGATATTCCCGATCTCATCAATAACAACAAGATCGGCTCCTTCCAGATCGGCATGCTGATCCTGTGCGGGCTGTGCGTCATCATGGACGGCTTCGACGTGCAAGCCATGGGCTATGTGGCGCCCGCCATCATTGCGGACTGGCATGTCAGCAAGGCCAACCTGGGCCCCGTGTTTGGCGCGGGCCTGCTGGGCATGCTGGTGGGTTCGCTCGTCTTCAGCATCACGGCCGACAAGTTCGGCCGTCGTCCCGTGCTGATCGGCTCGACCATCTTCTTTTCCCTGTGCATGCTGGTCACGCCGCTGGCCACCACCATCGAGCAATTGCAGCTGATACGCTTCATTACCGGCCTGGGCCTGGGCGCCGTGATGCCGAACGCCATGGCGCTGGCGGGCGAATACAGCCCGCTGCGCAAGAAAGTCACCCTGATGATGCTGGTGTCCTGCGGTTTTACTCTGGGCGCCGTGCTGGGCGGCCTGCTGTCGGCCGCGCTGATTCCCGCGTTTGGCTGGCAATCCGTGTTTTACGTGGGTGGCGTTGTGCCCTTGATTATCGGCGTGCTGATGTTTTTCCTGCTGCCGGAATCGATGCAATTCCTGGTGCTGAAAAAACGCAAGCTGGACAAGGTAGCGCAGTGGTTGAAACGTATCGATCCAAGCGTGAGCATCACGGCCGAGACGCAATACGTCGTGCATGAAAAGGAACACAAGGGCGCGCCCGTGCTGCAATTGTTTACGGGCGGCCGCGCGAAGATGACGATCTTGTTGTGGGTCATCAACTTCATGAACCTGCTCAACTTGTATTTCTTGTCGAACTGGCTGCCGACCATCGCCAAGGAAGCGGGCCTGTCCACGGCCAATGCCGTGCTGGCGGGCACGGCCCTGCAAGTGGGCGGCACCATCGGCACCCTCGTCATGGGCCAGCTGATCGACCGCTCCAGCTTCCGCCGCATCCTGCTGCCGTGCTTCCTCGTGGCGGCGATCGCCATCGCCCTGATCGGCCGTCCGGACGTGTCGCTGGCCTTCCTCTTCATCACGATCTTCATCGCCGGCTTTTGCGTGGTGGGCGGCCAGCCGGCCGTCAACGCCCTGGCCGCCAGCTACTACCCGACCACCCTGCGCTCGACGGGCATCGGCTGGAGCCTGGGCGTGGGCCGCATCGGCTCCATCATCGGCCCCGTGCTCGGTGGCGAGCTGATCCGCCTGAACTGGCCCAACAGCACGATTTTCCTCGTCGTCGCCATCCCGGCGGTGGTCTCGGCCGTCATGGTTTTTGCCATGCGCGGCGGCCCGCAAACGGCAGTCAAAGGCTGATCCAGCCGGCAAAAGCGCCGCGCGCCCCCGGTTTCACAGGGGATGCGCGCGGCAAAATTAGGCTATGGCGCCCTTCGTCGTTTAAGATGACGTTTTTACAGCCCATCTTATTGCGCCCCCATGCACAATGTCTTGCTAGTCCTGCTCGCCCTCTTCCTGGTCGCGCTGAACGGTTTTTTTGTTGCCGCCGAATTTGGCATCGTCACCTTGCGCCGCACGCGCATCCGCGCCATCGCCAAGACACAGGGACTACGGGGCCGCATCCTGGCCAAGGTGCATGGCCAGCTGGACGCCTACCTGTCCGCCTGCCAGCTGGGCATCACCCTGGCGTCGCTGGGCCTGGGCTGGGTCGGCGAACCGGCCTTCGCCGGCTTGCTCGAACCGCTGTTCGGCGCCATCGGCGTCACCTCGCAAGAGCTGATCCACGGCGTCTCCTTCGTCGTCGCCTTCAGCGTCATTTCCTTCCTGCACATCGTCGTGGGCGAACTGGCGCCCAAATCGATGGCCATCCGCAACCCGGAAGCCGTCGGCCTGTGGAGCGCGATCCCCCTGTACGGCTTCTACTGGGCCATGTACCCGGCCATCTACCTGCTCAACGCCAGCGCCAACTGGGTGCTGCGCATGGCGGGCCTGTCCGGCAAGGGCGGCCACGATGCGCATTATTCTTCCGAAGAATTGAAACTGATCCTGCGCACCAGCCAGCCCGGCGAAAAATTCACGCGCGACGAGCGCAACATCCTGGCGCAGTCGCTTGATTTCGAGCAAATGACGGTGTCGGACCTGATGCGCCCGATCAATGAAGTGATCGCCCTGCACGCGTCGAACACGCTGGAAGAAAACCTCGACACGGTGCTGCGCAACCGTTTCAGCCGCTACCCGTATTTCGACACGAACGGCGACGACGTGCTGGGCGTGGTGCATTTGAAGGACCTGTTCTTCGCCCAGCAGGCGGGCAAGCCCATCACCTCGCTCACGCCATTTCTGCGTCCGGTGGACATCATTTCCGCGCGCACGCCGGCGCTGGAACTGTTCCGCCGCTTCCGCGACGGCGCGCCGCACTTCGCGCTGATCGGCGAAAAAGGCAAGCGCCCGCTGGGTTTCATTACCCTGGATAACTTGCTCGGCGCCATGGTCGGTGAAATCCGCGACGAATTCCGCCGCAATGAAAACGACTGGCTCAAGCAGAGCGACGGCACCCTGATCGGCAAGGCCAGCCTGCCCATCTTCTCGCTCGAACGCATCCTCGGCATCGATATCGAGAACGAGGAACTGGGCCTGGACGACGTGGAATCGGTGGGCGGCTTGATCATGGTCAAGCTGGGCGACATCCCCAAGCAGGGCCAGCGCATCACCTTCGTCGACTTCGACATCGTCGTCAAGAAGATGAACGGCCCCCGCATCGTGCTCATCAAGGTGATCCCGAAGCAGGAGCGCGACCTGGACGCCGACTTGCGGGATTGAGCACGACCGTCCCCCACGGCGCCAGGCCGAGGCGGCCCCTGCGGGATTGAGCACACCCGGCCAAACCTGCTGCGCATTGGCATGGGCGCCCTGCGACGCTCACCGTGCTCAAGCACGGTTGCGCATCCCGGCCACCGCTTCCTCGCGCGCGCCACGGTTTTGCCGGGTATCGAGCTTATTTTTTCAGCGTTATTTTATCTTTGCCCTGCGGCACGGTGGTCTCGCCCACCGTCCACGTCTGCAGCAGGCTGTAGAGCACGGCCAGCAGGGTCGGGCCGATAAAGATGCCGACGAAGCCGAAGGCCAGCACGCCGCCCAGCACGCCCAGCAGCACGAGCAAGAACGGCAGGCTGCTGCCGCGGCTGATCAGCATGGGTTTCACCACGTTGTCGACGCCGCTGATCAGCACCGCGCCCCACACCAGCATGAAGATGCCCCAGCCCGTCTGGCCGTCATTGAACAGCCAGATGGCGGCGCCGCCCCAGATCAAGGGCGGCCCCACGGGGATCAGCGAAAAGATGAAGGTGGCCACGCCCAGCAGCGCCACGGCCGGCACGCCGGCGATCAGGAAGCCGACCACGGCCACCAGCGCCTGCGCCAGCGCCGTGCCCAGCAAGCCGTACATGACGCCGCGCACGGTGCGGCTGACGGTCAGGGCCACGCCCGGCGCGCTGTCGCCGATGATGCGGCCAGCGCCCGTCAGCAGCACGCGGCTCAGTTGCTGGCCGTCGCGGTAGAGGAAGAAGCTGACGAACACGGCCAGGCTGGTTTGCGCCAGGCCCGTGCCCAGCAAAATGCCGCCGGAGGCGAGGAAGTGGCGCGCCGGTTCCAGCAGGGTCTTACCCAAATTCAACAGTTCCTCGCGGTCGTCGAGCAGCCGCCGCACGTAGCCATCGATGGTTTCGCCCACCACGGGGATGCTGGCCAGCCAGGCGGGCGGCTGCAGGCCGCCCGTTTCCAGCGCGGCGCGCAATTGCTCGTAGATGCGCGACACATTGTCGGCCAGGTTGTAGGTGACGAGGGCCAGCGGCAGCACGATGACCAGCACCAGCGACAAGGTCATGATGGCGGCCGCCCAGTTGCGGCGCCCTTTCAGGCGCTCGAGCAGGAGGATGTACAGGGGCCAGCTGGAAATGCCGACGCAGGCGGCGAACAGCATGGCGGCGAGAAAGGGCCGCAAGACGAAAAAGCAGCCGATCAACAGGAAGATGATGGCTGCCAGGCGGGCGTAAGGCTCGAAACGTTTGTCCATGTACTGCATATCCTGAAGATGGCACCCGGGGGGCGCGACCGGATCAGGATAGCAGAAGTTTAAGATCGTGCGCGATGGCGGCAGGCTTTTCGCCGTGGCGCACGAACAGGCGGATCTTGCCGTCGCGGTCGAACACATAGGTGCCGGCCGTGTGGTCGACCGTGTAGCTGCTGTCCGTCTCGCCTTCGACCTTGGCGTAATACACCTTGAATTCCTTGGCCACCTTGGCCGTCGCGGCCGCGTCGCCATACAGGCCGACGAAGCGCTTGTCGAAGGCGGGCACATACTCGGCCAGCAAGGCTTGCGTGTCGCGCTCGGGGTCGACGGTGACGAACAGCACTTGCACCTGGGCCGCCTGCGGGCCCATTTCCTGCATCACCTGCGCCATGTCGGCCATGGTGGTGGGGCATACGTCCGGGCATTGCGTGTAGCCGAAGAACATCAGCACCAGCTTGCCCTTGTAGTCGGCCAGGGTGCGCGGCTGGCCCGTGTGGTCCGTCAGGGCGAACTCGCGCGCATAGCCCAGGCCCGTCACGTCCGTGTTCTTGAATGCCAGCTTCGGTGCCGCGGGCTTGCCGCAGCCGGCCAGGACGGCGACCAGTGCGGCCGCCAGCAACAATGTCAGGGTTTTTTTCATGTGCCGAGGGGAATGTAGTGGTCCACCAGCAGGGCCGCGAACAGCAGTGCCAGGTAGATGATGGAAAAAGTAAATGCCTTGCGCGCGATCAAGTCCGTGTAGTGGCGGTACATCTTCCACGCGTAATACAGGAAGCCGGCGTTCAGCACGACGGCCGACACCAGGTAGATCAGGCCGCTCATGCGCACGGCATACGGCAGCAAGGTGGTGGCGGCCAGCGCGATCGAGTACAGCCAGACGTGAAATTGCGTGAATTTCAAGCCGTGCGTGACGGGCAGCATGGGCAGGCCCGAGCGCGCGTAATCGTCGCGGCGGTACATGGCCAGCGCCCAGAAGTGCGGCGGCGTCCAGACAAAAATGATCAGCACCAGCAGCCAGGCCTGCATCGGCACGTCGTTGGCGACGGCCGCCCAGCCCAGCGCGGGCGGCATGGCGCCGGACAGGCCGCCGATGACGATATTTTGCGGCGTGGCCGGTTTCAGCACCATGGTATAGATCAAGGCATAGCCGACAAAGGTGACAAAGGTCAGCCACATGGTCAGCGGGTTGACCAGGTGATACAGGATCGCCATGCCCAGGCCGCCGATCACCAGCGCGAACACCACCGTCTGTTTCACCGTGATGTCGCCCATGGCCATCGGGCGGCGCGCCGTGCGGGCCATGCGCGCATCGATTTCGCGCTCGGCCAGGCAGTTGACGGCAAAGGCGGCGCCCGCCAGCAGCCAGATGCCGATGGTGCCGAACACTACCGCATGCCAGTCAGGCAACTCTTCGCTGGCCAGGAACATGCCGATGACGGCGCAAAACACGGCCAGCTGCGTCACGCGCGGCTTGGTCAGCGCCCAGTACTGGGCGATGCGGGGGGAAGGTTTACGGCTGATGGTCTGAGTAGTCATTTATGCGGTACGGGAAGAACTGGCTGGTGCCGGAGGCACTGTCGCGGAGGCGGAAGCGGAAGTCCGCGCAACATCGAGCTGGAATTTAGCCTTGTAGTTTAACATGGTCAGCAATAACACGAGCAGCGCCGCCCCGCCGTTATGCATGACGGCAATCGACAGCGGCCAGCTCAGGTAGATCGTCGCCAGGCCCGTGGCCGCCTGCACGGCCAGCACGATGGCAATCCACCGCGCCGTGCCGCGCAAGGACGGCAGCTGCCAGGCGCGGAACACCGTGTAGCCGATGCCCGCCAGCACGATGAAGGCGAAATTGCGGTGTACCCAGTGGATGGCCGTCAGCGCGGAAAACGGCAGATAGTGGCCGGCGGCCGTCTTGCCCAGCTCGCGCCACAAGTGGAAACCATGCTCGAAATCCATCTCCGGAATGACTTTCCCGCCGCACAGGGGGAAATCCGTGCAGGCCAGGGTGGCGTAGTTGGTGCTGACCCAGCCGCCCAGCGCGATCTGCACGGTCAGCAGCACCAGCGAGAAAACGGCCAGCGCGCGCACGGGGCGCAGGACGGACGCGTCCGCATCGGCGCGCTGCAGAGGAGAAACGGCATGGTCTTGCCGCCCGCCCAGCCACGTCAGCATGGCCAGCAGCCCCATGCCCAGCAGCAAATGGATGGTGACGATCACCGGCTGCAGCTTCAAGGTGACGGTCCAGGCGCCGAACGCGCCCTGCAGGCAGACGAACAGGAACAGCGCGGTGGGCAGCGCGGGGGCGAATTCCTCGCGGCGATGTTTGCGCCACTGGCGCCACGCCTGCACCATCATCGCCACGATCAAGACGCCAATGGCCATGGCCAGGTAGCGGTGCGTCATTTCGATCCACGCTTTCACCACCGTAACGGGGCCCGTCGGCATCAGGGTCTCGGCGGCCACGATGTGCTCGTGCGCGAGGAAAGGATTAGCAGAACCATAACAACCAGGCCAGTCAGGACAGCCCAGGCCGGAATCGGACAGGCGCGTGAAGCCGCCAAACATGATCAGGTCCACCGTCAGGAAGACGGCGATCCACACCAGCTTGCGGTATTTATTGGCGTCCGCGGACACCCAGACCATGGTCAGCGGCAGCAGCGCCACCAGCAGACCTGTCAAGCCCAGCTGGGCCAGCGCGGAAAGATGCATCGTCGGCATGCCGTCCCCTTAACCGATCGCCGAAGCTTTGAGCAGCTTGGCGATGTCTTTCTTGATCTTGTTCGGGTCCGCGTCCTTCGGGAAGCGCATCATCAGGTTGCCCAGCGGATCGATCAGGTACAGGTGGTCGCTGGTCTTGCCGCCCGCTTCCACGGGCAGCCAGGCCTTCAGTGCGTCGTTATTGACGCGCAGCATGCTGGTGCCGTCGAATTCGCGCATCACGAGGGTGTCGAGCGGCTGCGCATCCGTCACCAGCCACACGCGTTCGAGGCGCTCGCGTTCCTTGCCCTGCATGAGGCGCAACTGTTGCATGTCAAATAATTGCTTCTTGCACGCTTCCTGGCAGTCGGACGGCCCGCTCTGCAGCAGCACCCATTTGCCCTTGAACTGGGCCAGCGGCGCGTCCTTGCCATCGAGTTGCGTCACGTGCAATTGCTCTTCAGGGATCGGGTACAGGCGCGGGTCGATGAGGGCGCCGTAATTGTTGCGGCCCGTGGGCTTGATGATGTAATACGTGAAATACGAGGCGATGATGGGAAACGCGCACACGGCCACCACGGCCAATAGTTTCCAGCGTCCCGTATTTTGTGCCTGTTTATTGCTGCTGTCTTGCGTTGCGTCAGGGCTGTTTGTTTGCACGTCGAAATCCTGTAAAGACAAAAAATAGAAAAGCCATCAGTGCCAGTGCGTACCACTGGAATGCATAGCCGCGGTGCTTGTCGGCGCCCAGGTCGGGCGCCGGCCAGTCGCGCACGGGAAGCTGGCTGGACGCTGGCGCCGTGGCTGCCGGATCGACCGGGCCGACTGTTTGTTCGATGAGCAATGGCTGCAGGGCCAGGCCGCTGGCCTGCGCCAGCTGGCCGATATCGGCATTTTGCACGATGGCGTGCGGCGCCAGCGGCGGCGCCGTGCCCAGTTCCATCACATGGCCCGCGTTCAGGCGCGCGATGCCGGTAATGGTGACGGTGCCGGCCGGCGTGGCGTAATCGGGGATGCGGGTGCGCTCGGCATTGTTGCGCGGCAGCCAGCCCTGCGCCACCAGCACGTGCATGCGGGAACCATCAATCTGGAAGGGCGTGAGCACGTGGAAGCCCGCCTGGCCATGGTAGGGGCGGTTGTCCAGGTACACCGTCCAGGCAGGCACAAAATGCCCCGTGACGGTGACGCGGCGGTATTCGATCGCCTGCGCGTCGGCCGGCAGCAGCGGCGCCGCGTGCAAGGCCAGCGGCGCGGCCAGGTTGCCCGCTTCCAGGCGGGCGGCGCGGGCGATTTTCTCGTCGGCGCGGCGCTGCTGCCATTGCGCCAAAGATATCCCCAGCGCCACCAGTAGCAGCATTACAACAAATGGAATCCATCTAAAATGGAAGCGGATACGCATTACAATGAAACCTCCTCAAGCCTGGCGCTACCATCCATGAAAATCCTCGTTGCCATTGCCTTCATCCTGATCCTGGGCAGCCTGGGCTCGGCCCTGTTTTTCCTGATGCGCGACAAGGGCAAGAGCAACCGCACCGTGCAGGCGCTGGCCGTGCGCGTGGGCCTGTCGATCACCCTCTTTTTGCTGATCCTGCTGGCGCATCACCTGGGCTATATCCAGCCGACGGGCATACACTAAACCCAAACGCAAGGACTGGGGTCGGTCCCTGCGGGATCGGAATCCGCCCCATTGGGGCGAATTCCCCCGTCAGGGTCCGACCCCGGCAGTACGACGGGTTTGGGGTCAGCATTCTCTTGCCTCTATGGCAAAAATCCATTCCTCAGAAAAAAAGCCGTACCCAGGATGTCCCGGTACGGCTTTTTTTATGGTGCGGACGCACGCTTCAACGGCGCGCGCCCTGCCCCGCCATTATAACCAATACACGACCACGTACAGGCCCAGCCAGACGACGTCGACAAAGTGCCAGTACCAGGCGGCGCCTTCGAAGCCGAAGTGGTGCTCGGGGGTAAAGTGGCCTTTCAGCACGCGGTACAGGATGACGGACAGCATGATGGCACCCAGGGTCACGTGGAAGCCGTGGAAGCCCGTCAGCATGAAGAAAGTGGCGCCGTAGATGCCGGACGTCAGTTTCAAGTTCAGTTCGCTGTACGCATGCACGTATTCATACACCTGGAAGCCCATGAAGATGGCGCCCAGCAAGATCGTGGCAAACAGGAACAGGGCCGTCATGCCGCGGTGGCCGGCGCGCAGCGCGTGGTGCGAAATGGTCAGGGTGACGCCGGACAGCAGCAGCAGGGCCGTGTTAATCGTTGGAATCCAGAACGGCGTCATGGTGGTAAATTCCTGCACCGTGCCGGCCGGGCCCGTATTGCCCCAGTGGGCGGCGAAATCGGGCCAGATCACCTTGTGGTCGAGATCGGCCAGCCACGGCATGGAAATGCTGCGCGCATAGAACAGGGCACCAAAGAAGGCGGCGAAGAACATGACTTCCGAGAAAATGAACCAGCTCATGCTCCAGCGGAAGGAGTGGTCGATGCGTTCGCTGTACAGGCCCTGCTCCGATTCGCTGATGGCGTCGCCAAACCAGAAGTACAGCACCAGCAGGATGCCGGCCAGGCCCAGGTAATTCACATACGGGCCCCAGGAAACATCGTTGACCCAGGCCGAGGCGCCGATCATGGTCAGCAGCAGGCTGGCGCCGCCCAGCATCGGCCAGCGCGACGGCCCCGGCACAAAATAATAAGGTGCGGCGGCGTGGTTGGAACTCATCATCATCTCCTCAAAAACTTGTAGGGTGGTTTTTTTAATTTATAAAACGACGAATTTAACAATGGAAATCAGTATGCCGATCAGGCATGCCACGGCCAGGAAGCCGGCGATGACGACGTGCACGGGATTGAGCCTGGCCGAATCCGTATCGAAGTCGCTCTTGCGCCGCAACCCCGTAAACGACCACACGACGGCGCGCAGCGAATACAGGAACGACGCTTTCTGCGGCTGCTCTGGCTTGCCCATGGCATTCTCCTATTGGACGGCCGGCGTCTGAGCCTGGCTCAGACCGGCAATCTCGAAAAACGTGTACGACAGGGTGATGGTTTTCACCTCTTTCGGCAGGGCCGGATCGAGGAAGAACACCACCGGCATCTGCCGCGCTTCGTGCGCTTTCAAGGTCTGCTGCTTGAAGCAGAAGCACTCGACCTTCTTGAAATGCGGCGTCGCACTCTGCGGTGCGTAGCTGGGAATGGCTTGCGCGTTCACCACGCGGTTCTGCGTGTTGACCACTTCATACATGACGGTGACCAGTTCGCCCGGATGCACCTGCATGCTCGACACCACGGGGCGGAAGCGCCACGGCCCCTGCGCATTGCCGTCGAACTCGACGGTGATGCTGCGCGTCGTGTCGACCTGCGTATTGTTGTCGTAGGCGACCGTGCCATCTTTCTGCGTCAGCACGTTGATGCCCATCACTTCGCAAATCTGCTTGTAGACGGGAATCAGGGCATAGCCAAAGCCAAACATCAGGACGGCAATGACGAGCAGCTTGCCCAGCATCTTGCGGTTCAGGCCGCGTGTTTCCTGTTGCTGCGGCGTCGTCACGTCAGCCACAGCCGTTTGGCGAACACGGACAGGAAGAAAAAGGCCGCCAGGGCGGCCAGTATCAGCCCGGTGCGCAGGTTGTTCGGTTTCTTACGTTCGGTCATGACAGGCACTTTATGCAAGGCGGGCCGGCACATGCGCCGGCCCGGGATACCTCTTTATTTCACGGTCGGCGGTGTTTCAAACGTGTGGAACGGCGCCGGGCTCGGCACGGTCCATTCCAGGCCTTCCGCGCCTTCCCATGGTTTCGCTGGCGCAGCCTTGCCGCCGCGGATGGTCGGCAAGACCACGAAGAACAGGAAGTACACCTGCATCAGGCCAAAACCGAAGCCGCCGATCGAGGCGATCATGTTGAAGTCAGTGAACTGCGCCGGATAGTCGGCGTAGCGGCGCGGCATGCCGGCCAGGCCCAGGAAGTGCATCGGGAAGAAGGTCACGTTGAACGTGATCAGCGACAGCCAGAAGTGGATCTTGCCGCGCGTCTCGTTGTACATGTGGCCCGTCCATTTCGGCGACCAGTAATAGAAGCCGGCGAACAGGGCGAACAGCGAACCGGCCACCAGCACATAGTGGAAATGCGCCACCACATAATACGTATCCTGCAACTGGATGTCGATCGGCGTCACGGCCAGGATCAGGCCGGTGAAGCCGCCCATGGTAAACACGAAGATGAAGCCCACCGAGAACAGCATCGGCGTCTCGAACGTCATGGAACCCTTCCACATGGTGGCGATCCAGTTGAATACTTTCACGCCCGTCGGCACGGCGATCAGCATGGTCGCGTACATGAAGAACAGCTGGCTGGTCACCGGCATGCCGGTGGTAAACATGTGGTGCGCCCAGACGATGAAGGACAGGATCGCGATGGAAGCGGTGGCGTACACCATCGAGGCGTAGCCGAACAGCGGCTTGCGCGCGAAGGCTGGCAGGATCTGCGAGACGATGCCGAAGGCCGGCAGAATCATGATGTAGACCTCGGGATGGCCGAAGAACCAGAAGATGTGCTGGTACATGACGGGGTCGCCGCCGCCTGCCGCATTAAAGAAGGAGGTGCCGAAATGACGGTCCGTCAGGGTCATGGTAATGGCGCCGGCCAGCACGGGCATGACGGCGATCAACAGATACGCGGTAATCAGCCAGGTCCAGCAGAACATCGGCATTTTCATCAGGGTCATGCCTGGGGCGCGCATGTTGAGGATGGTGACGATGATGTTGATCGAACCCATGATGGACGAGGCGCCCATCAGGTGCATGGCAAAAATCGCCATGTCCATGCCGGGGCCCATCTGCGTCGACAGCGGCGCATACAGGGTCCAGCCGGCAGCCGTGGCGCCACCGGGCACGAGGAAGGACGTGGCCAGCAGGATGGCGGCCGGCGGCAGCAGCCAGAACGAGAAGTTGTTCATGCGCGCAAACGCCATGTCGGAAGCGCCCACTTGCAGCGGGATCATCCAGTTGGCATAGCCGACGAAGGCCGGCATGATGGCGCCAAACACCATCACCAGGCCATGCATGGTGGTCAGCTGGTTGAAAAATTCTGGGTGGAAAAATTGCAAGCCTGGACGAAACAGTTCCGTGCGGATCATCAGGGCCAGCACGCCGCCGGACAGCAGCATGATGAACGAGAACCACAAGTACAAGGTGCCGATATCCTTGTGGTTGGTGGCAAACAGCCAGCGGCGCAAGCCGGTGGGGTGGTCGTGGGCATGGTCGTGATCGTGACCGGCGTGGTCCAAGGTGCTAGTGCTCGTGCTAGTACTCATATGCGGCTCCTAATTACTTGCGTGCAGCCACGATTTCGGCTGGTTGAACGATGTTCTCTTCGGCCTTGTTCGACCAGGAATTGCGCGTGTAAGTGATCACTGCGGCAATTTCCGTGTCGGACAGCTGTTTCCAGGCTGGCATCTCAGCGGGATACTTGCCGCTCTTTTGCCCGTTCAGCAAGACATGGATCTGTTCCGCCTTCGGACCGTTCACCACGGCCGAACCGTCCAGCGCCGCAAACGCACCGGGCACACCCTTGCCCGTCGCCTGGTGGCAGACCACGCAGTTGGCCGCATACACTTTCTCGCCCTTGACCTTCAGCTCGTCGATGGTCCACACCTTGCTTGGATCATCAGCCAATGCGGCCATTTCCTTTTGTTTTACATCAACCCAGGCCTTGTAGTCATCGTTTGATACGACCTTGACGACGATGGGCATGAAGGCGTGTTCCTTGCCGCACAGCTCGGCGCAATTGCCGCGGAAGGTGCCGATATGGTCAGCCTTGAACCAGGTGTCGCGCACGAAGCCGGGGATCGCATCCTGCTTCACGCCAAAGGCGGGCACGGACCAGGCGTGGATGACGTCGTTGGCCGTCAGCACCACGCGGATCTTCTTGTTGACCGGCACCACGACCTCGTTGTCGACTTCGATCAGGTAGTTTTCGCCGCGTTTTTCCGTCGGCGGCACGCCAGGCGCACCCACTTGCGAGCGCGGCGTGGCCAGGTTGGAGAGGAAGGAAATGCCTTCGCCCTCGCCTTTCAGGTAGTCATAGCCCCATTTCCACTGCATGCCGGTAGCCTTGATGGTGATGTCGGCGTTCGAGGTATCCTTCATGCCGACCACGGTGCGCGTGGCAGGCAGGGCCATGCCGATGACGATCAGGAAAGGCACGACGGTCCAGGCGATTTCGACGGTGGTGCTTTCGTGGAAAGTGGCCGGTTTGTGGCCCAGGGACTTGCGGTGCTTGAAGATGGAATAAAACATGACGCCGAACACGGCCACGAAGATCACCAGGCAGATGATCATCATCAGGGTGTGCAAATCGTAGATTTCGTGGGCGATCTGTGTCGCCGGCGGCTGCAGATTCATTTCGAACGGCACGGGACCGCCGGTGCCGGGATAGGTGCTGGCAGCCGGTGCCGCCGTGGCCCATCGCCCGATGCCAAACGCTGTCAAAGACAGCCCGAGCAGCAACGATTGAAGTCGCTTTGCATGTTTCATGTTTTCCCCAACCACCCAAAAATAATGATATTTTAAACGGCTGCGGACTTCTCCGTACTGGACCGCTGCCGCTCCTCCATGAAAGCACCGCGGCCAAAACACGGCCTCGGGCGTCAAGCACCAGCGAATTCCATGCTGGCTGCCGCGCCAGAAACGCCGGCGGACGACCATGCTGGAACCCTGTTTTTCTTCCCCACGATTAAAAGGCCCTGCGTGGAAGATGGTTACTATACTAATGCAGTAACTTCCAATAAGTCTTGCTTTGTTTTTTTTATTTTGTATGCAGCCCTTGTTTTTATGACTTAACAAGCTGACAAACAATCAACGATTATAATCAAGTAAACTTGAATCCATCAAGCAATAATCGGCATTGTGCGCGCCCTTCTCCTGGCCGCCCACCGCTTTGCAACGCTTGCTGCAACATCAACATGCGGATGGCGACCAAGTGTCGGTTTCTTTCCGCTTTCTTTCCCCTTTCACGCCGCTTTCATTTGGGTTTTCGCGGCAGGTCGAAGCGGATGATGGCCTCGCCATTGCGCGTCACGCGCGGCGCCGGACGGAAGGCGTGGCCATAAATGATCTCGAAACTCAGGCCCAGCTTGCCGTCGGGACGGCGCATCTTTTCCAGCGCATCGAGCATGCGCTGCCAGGCCGCCTTGCCCATCAGGCCGCGCCGGCGCGTCGTCAGGGGGTTGCCGCCAAAGGCGCGCACGTCCGCCAGCAGCTTTTGCGGCGTGTCGTAGGTCACCGTAATGATCTCCATGTCCAGCACGGGCGTGGAAAAGCCCGTCTCCACCAGCATGTCGCCAAAATCGTGCATGTCGACAAAGGGGAAGGCGTGCGGATACAGGTCGGCCTCGGCAAAGGCGTCGCGCACTTCGCGGAAGGTGTCCGGGCCAAAGCACGAAAACATCAGCAAGCCATCGAGGCGCAGCGCGCGGCGCCATTCGGCGAACACGCGGTCGGGCTGCGCATGCCAGTGCAGGGCCAGGTTGGACCAGACCAGGTCGATGCTGCCCTGCGCCAGCGGCAGGTCGCCCAGGTCGCCGCACAATAAATCCACGCCAGCCTTGGCCGGCAAGAGTTTGCTGAGGAACTGGTTCAGGCTGGCCAGTTTCGACGCTGGCGCGCGCGCCGCCTGCATCATCGCTTGCGCTGCATCGAGACCGATGATCTGGGCTGCGGGATAATCCTTTTGCAGCTGCGCCAGGTCCGCGCCGGGGCCGCAGCCGGCGTCGAGCACCCGCAGGGGGGCGATCTTCACCAGCTCCAGGCGCTCGTGCATGCGTGCCGACACTTCGCGGCGCAGGAAGTCCGAGGGCGCGATGCGCGCCGGACGGGAAAAGAAATCGCGTACTTGCACCGCATCGATGGGCGCACTCATTTTGGGCGGAGTGGTGGGAACTGGCATGTTGAATCGGGTGAGGTGAGATAATGTCGGCAGTGTACATGGAACGACGCCATCGCGATGCGCCACGCCGCCTGGCCCCGCGTTGACGCCGCCTGGCGCTCGCTCGGGCTGTGGCTGGGCGCCACCATGCTGCCGGCGCAGTGCGCGCTGTGCGGCATCGGCTGCCCGGAAGTGCTATGCCCGCCCTGCCGCGCCCAGTATCTGGGCCAGGGACGGGGACAAGCGCGGCCGCGCTGCCGCCAGTGCGCCAATCCGCTCGCCGACAGCGAGGTGGCGCTGCTGTGCGGGCGCTGCCTGCGCCGGCGGCCCGCGTATGACGCCACGCTCACCGCGTTCGATTATGCGGCGCCCGTCGACCAGTTGCTGCTGCAACTGAAATTCGGCGCGCGCCTGGCGCTGGCGCCCTTGTTTGCGCAGTTGCTATACGAAGCCGTGCAGCAACAGCCGGGCTGGCAGCGGCCAGCGTTGCTGTGCCCCGTGCCGCTGGGGCCGGCCCGCCTGGCCGAGCGGGGTTTCAACCAGGCGCTGGAAATCGCCCGCCCGCTGGCGCGCCTGCTGCAACTGCCGTTGCAGCCGCGCCTGGCGCTGCGGACGCGCGACACCCGGGCGCAAAGCGGCGTGGCGCCGCAGGAACGGCAAGCCAACCTGGCGCACGCGTTCGCCATCGCGCCGGAACGGGCGGCGCTGCTGCAAGATTGCCATGTCGGCATCGTCGACGACGTCATGAGCAGCGGCCACACCGTCCACGCGCTGGCGGCAGCCTGCAAGAGCGCGGGCGCGGCCAGGGTGAGCATATTGACGGTGGCGCGCACGCCGCCACGCTAGATTACTGACATATATATAAGGAGAGCATTTTGTTTCACGTCGTTTTGGTAGAACCTGAAATCCCGCCCAACACGGGCAACGTCATCCGCCTGTGCGCGAACACGGGCGCGCAGCTGCACCTGGTCGAACCGCTGGGCTTTCCGCTCGACGACAGCAAGATGAAGCGCGCCGGCCTCGATTACCACGACTACGCCAACATGAAGGTGCACAAGAACTGGGAAGCGTTCCTGGCCGACACCCGCCCCGACCCGGCGCGCATGTTCGCCATGACGACACGCGGCTCGCGCCCGTTCGGCGAGGTCGCCTTTTTACCGGGCGACGTCTTCGTCTTCGGTTCGGAAACAAAAGGCCTGGACCCTGCCCTGCGCGACGGTTTTCCCGCCGAGCAACGCATCCGTCTGCCCATGCGCCCGGACAACCGCAGCCTGAACCTGTCGAATACGGTGGCCGTGGTCGTGTATGAGGCGTGGCGCCAGCATGGCTACGCCGGCGGCGCGTAGCTGACACCTCACCCAGTCTACTGCGCGGCGCGCCTTGCGGCCGGCGATGCTCGCGCTACTACAGTAGCGCTGCGCTTCTCGGCCACAAATCATCGCCGCTCGCTACGACTGGATCAGATGTTAATACTCCTGCAATCTCCCTTTACCGCTGCGCCAATTGCTGCGCTGCATCGCTATTGTCGTCCAGCATCACCAGCTGCGTGCGCAAATCGCGCGTGGCCGACAGCTTGCCGTTCACGTACAGATTCGTCTTGACGCCGTACACGCCTTGCGACACGCCCGACGGCAAGGTCAGTTCGAACGAGTTTTCAAAGCGGCCGCCCGATTTATTGTTGCTGGCCAGGGTTTTCGAACCGGACTTGAACGGCTGGCCCTGCGGATCGAGCACCACCAGTTCTTCGCGCACGTCGTTGACGGTTTGCGCGCTGCCATTGACCAGTTCCACCACGGACGTGACCTTGAACGGCTGGCCGCGCTTGACGGTGGCGGCGCTCAGCTGCGGCGTGTAGGACACCACTTGCGGTTCGCGCGGCAGCGCGCCGCGCGCGCGGATGTAGTCGCGGTCCGCCTGCGCCGCCGTCTTGGTCTGGCGCGAATTGACATTGATGGCCAGGCAGCCGGCCGCCGCCAGGCCGCCGCCGATGGCCGCGCCTTTCAGCGCGCCATTCTTGCCGCTGACCAAGGCGCCCAGCAAGGCGCCCACGGCCGCGCCGGCCGCTGCCGTCGTGCCCACGCTGCACGGATCGTCGTCCGTCGTGCTGGCCTGCGGATGCTGCCCGCCTTGCGGGTAGTCCTGGCGCACGCCATTCGGGTTCATCGGCGCCGTGGCGCAGCCGGCCAGCATGGCCGTGATGGTCAGCGCGGCAGCTGCGCGCAGGGTGGTTTGATTCAGCATGGTGACTCCAACTTTCTATTTAATCGTGGTTTCCGTCTGCAGCACTTGCCGTTCGCGTTCGCGGATGCGGCGCGACAGGCTGTCGATGCGCGCATTGCCGGGATCGGCGCGGCGCGCGCTGTCCAGATAGGTCTTGGCCGCATCGAACTTGCCTTCATTCAAGGACCGTTCGGCGTCGCGCAGGAACGACTGCGCCATCTCGTTGCGCATGGCCGCGCCATTATCCACGGGAGCGGCCTCCAGCGGACGGCGCTCCGCCACGGCTGGTCTTTCGACCACGCGCGCGGGCGCAGGTTCCGTTGGCACGACGCGGGCCGGCGCCGTTTCCAGCGGGGCGGCGGCGGGAGCGGGTGCCGGGACCGGGGCCGGAACCGGGACCGGGGCCGACAGCGCCTGCACTTGCGCCTTCAGCTGCGGCAATTCAGGCGCTTCGCGGTCGATGGCTTCCAGCCTGGCGATGCCATTTTGCGCCGCCGTCGCATCCTTGGCGTCGAGCGCCTGGCGCACGCCCACCTGCACGGACGCGGCGGCCGCCTGCTGGCGCGCCAGCTGCTTGCGCAAGGAGTCGACTGCCGCGGCGCCGGCGCAATCGGCGTCAAGCGCGGCGATGCCCCTGGCCGCGCTTTGCAAGCTGTGGCCGTCGATGTCGCGTTCAAGCGCGCGCACGCTGCGCTGGCAGCCGCTTGAGCCCGCGCCAGCCTTGCCGATCGCCGCCTGCAAGTCGTCCGCCTTGGCGCTGGACCTGCCCGTGCACACGTTTTTCGCCGTCGCCAGCTTTTGCCGCGCACCGTCCAGGCTGCCATTGGCCACCAGCTTCAAGCCGCTGTCGATGGCGTCATTGCAGGCCGACTCGTTCTTGCCGCCCGGCTTGCCATTCATGTAGACGATCACGGCAGCCAGCAAGCCGACCCCGGCCACCCACTTCAGCC
>CAUSDR010000029.1:0-26056 GCA_963530105.1 uncultured Janthinobacterium sp. | reverse complement strand
TCCACCACGGGCGCCAGCGCCGCTTCCAGCTCTTCCATGTGCTCGCGCTCGTTCGGTGCCGGCATGCCCGTCTCGTCTTCATAGCGCCAGGCGATGATGATGCGGTCCGGCTGCGACGACAGGTCCCAGTTGTCGTGGAAGGTGTCGACGTAGCGGTAGATGATGGCCATCTCGTCGCTATGCGTGACGATGGTGCCCCAGCTGCGGGCGGATGTGGAATTCTGGTTCATGGTTGCAACAGTCAAAAAAAGAAGGATCAGGCAAAGGGCGAGCAGTCTACAGCACTGGCGGGCAAGTCACATTCCAGGCCTCATATTGGGCCCCGCTCTTGCGCAGCCAGACGCGCGCGTAACTGTCGCGGTCGCTCTTGAATACCAGCGCGTAGCGTTCCTCGGCGCGCGGCGCGGCGGCGCCCACGTCGACGGCCGCCAGCGAGAATGCCAGCGCCCGCAGCGGCGCGCAGGCCGTGTTGCCCGCCATTAGCAGCCGCGCCCGTTCGAGCAGCGATTTCTGGTACAGCAGCACGCCTTCCAATTCCGTGTCGGGCACGCGCTGCAGCATGCGCACGGGCGCCGCCACGGGTCGGCAGGTGCCACGGTCGAGCCAGGCATAATATTCCATGCCCGCCTCCTGCCAGCGCGCCTGCATGCCCTCGCCGTGCAGCACGAACTTGGTGCGCTGCGCGCGGCACAGCGCGCCATGGCCCCGGTATGGCGCCGTTTCCACGCTGCCCACCACTTCGCGGCCGCCGCCGCCCACCACCGGCACGCTTTCGAACACGGTGCGCGCGGCAGGCTCGGACGGATATTGCTGCGCATAAAACGCCAGCAGGGACGCGCGCTGCTGCGCATCCCCCACCACCCCATCGGCCGCAGCGGCAAGGCCGCACACGGCCGACATTACACACAGCGCCACGGGGCGCAAGAAACATCCTCGCATGTCATTCCTTTACTGGACCAGAGCGGGCATCGCTCAAGCGCAGATTATATAGTTACCAGGAAATACAGGGAGGACGCGGGGTCAGGTGGTGCTCAAGTTGACGCCGCCAGCCAGCAGCCTGGCGCCGCACGTGGTGGTATCACCTTCGAAGGCAATGGCTTTGCCATCGATCGTATGCCGGGCGGAACCGCTGGCGATGGTGCAGCCATGATGTCCCTTGACGGGGCAACTGCACACATCGCCGACACAGGCGACGGCAATGCCATTGACCGTGAAATGCGTGGCGGCGCAACTGAGCACCTTGCCGCCATGCGAGGTGGCGTCGCCCAGGCGGATGACTTTGCGCATGCAGCCTCCCGAGTTATTGTCCCGCCTGGCTTTCCAGGATGGCTTCCACCGACGGCGCCGCATAGTTGGCAGGATCGACGGCGGGCGTGACGCGGCTGCGGAAGATATCGCCATTGGCATCCTGCTTCTTGCGCGTAGCGTCCGAGGGCGGCGTGATGAAGATGATGCTGGCTTCTTTGCTGTCGCGCAAATTGATGGCCGCGCTGGCGCCGCCGTCGCGGTAGCTGCCCATCACGCCGATCGCCATTTGCATGAAGAAAGTCGCCGCCCCCGTGTTGCCCAGGCGGTGGTCCGTGTTGATGAACTGCGCGGTCTTGCTGCTGTCGATTTCCGGCCCGCCCTGCGCCGCGTAATCGTGCAGCATGCCTTCGAGCAGCAACTGCTGCTCCGCCTGCTTGCCGGTACCCGCCACGATGCGCGCAGGACCGTCGCTGCGCTGCGCTTCCGGCAAGGTCTGCAGCGCCTGCTGCCAGCCCGCATTGAAAATCTGCTGCCGTGCATCGCGCCGCGTCACGGGCTGGCCTTCCGCATCCGTGAACTTGACGAAGACGGGCCGGTGCACGAAGCCGAACGAAGGCAGGCGGTCGAAGGTTTCCATCTGCTCGCGATTCCACGGAATGGGGAACCACGGCGTCGGCTGCCAGTCTTGCGGCGGGTGATGCGGCCAGGGATTGAGTTTATCGACAGCATGCAAGCCCACGCCACGGACATCGGGCCGCTTGGCAAAGTCCGCCGCGGCAGCGAGCCATTCGGAGACGGTGGGTTGACGCTCGCTGAAAGCATCAGGTCGCTGCTGCTTCGCGCGCGAAGGAAGGGATTGCATCAACTTGTAATACATGGATCGGAAGTGCTCTTGGACGAACTTATTCTCCGGGTCCTCCCATACAAAAGGACGCAACGGCTCAATTCGTTCACGGCGCGCCAGGATGAATACTGCCGTGGCATCCGGCATTTCGGGGATGAAGTATCCATTTATTAATTTTCTTGCGGTGCCTGGTTTCCGGTTGCCATCCCGCGTGCCAACGCTGTCCTCGGAATGCAGGGCGACATAGGGTACGTCAGGATGCTTATCGAAAAAATCAAACACATCGACAAGCAATTGGTCGGGACGTTCATCCAGCTTCCACGAAGCCACGGAAAATAGATGCATGGGCAGCCCTCCCGTGCCAGCTCCAGCGACGAGGCCCGCCATAGGCTCTATCAAGCTCGGTTGCGCGGCTGGATCAAGAATGGGCGTTCCCGCATAAAATGAAGGCAGGTTCCAATACATCGGAGTGAAATTGATGCCATTTTCCAGTGCATCGTAGGCTCTGCTGCCACCCTCTCCGTCCTTGTCATCACCCGTCCATGGATATTTCTGGGGATTTTGCTCACGTATGCTGGTGTACGGATTTCCTTTCTGCAAGGCATCCCATAACTTGCCCTGCCTATACTTATCCAGAGTTACACCCAGTCCTATCACTTCAAGCACATACTCCTGCCGTGGCCCCACCGGTTTCTTCTGCTGTTTTTCCTGAACCTGTAATGCAATTTCACGCGCCTGGCTCTTCGACAAAGTACCTAGCCATAACAAGCCAAAAAATAAAATTACAACCACTATCGATATTCCCAGCCAACGAAGCGTCATCATGGCTCTCACCTTTTTTCTGCGGTTGAAGAGAAAAGAGCATCGGTCCAAGCAAGTTTCCTTCGACGGGTTTTCTGCACCCCGTTATTTTTGTTTTTTTCCAGTCACGACCTTTATGTCTTTTGTTTGTGACACGACAATCTTCCATAAAGCACCTGATAACAATGGAAGTCCTGCAGGCAAAATTCCAGTGTTGTAGTAGTCGATGCTGCCATTGATCACGGCACTTCTCCATGCAGGCTCGACGGATAAATATGCCGAAAAAATAGATAAAAATTTCTCTTTTATCCGTATTCCTTTACGCCCTTTATCATTGGTTTTCAGGTCCTTCACCCGCCAGTCCGCAACAGCGCACAAATACTCGTAGAACTGGGGATCAGAACTGGCCTTGCCGCTACCAATCGCCACGTCATAGGCCGTGACCTGGCTGTGATTCTTTGCGCTGCCGATAATGGAACTATGGAACGATCTGGGACTCACTTCACGTTGCCAGCGCAAGCGCGATTCATTCGGACTTTCCTGAATTTTCGCCACGACGTTGCTGTCTGGGTAGCGTATCGCGGACACAACTTCGCGTTGATCCAGCTTGTCTTTCACGTGCAGTCCTTTCTCCTTGTTATAACTCGCCGTCATCAATGCCAGCTCGCGTGGATTAAGGTGCTCTAGCCGTTCGGGAAACTTTTGATAGCCTCCGGGATCAGGACGATATTCACTGCGCAGTTGCATGCCAGCCACACTCGTCGGTGCAATCGTCGCCTCGCAGGGATCAACATACTCCGCCGGTCCCTGATCCGCCACGGAACGGTTTCTCATCGTGGAGGTCGCCGGGATATTCGCCGGATCGATTTGCGAGGTGCCGCGCAAGTCGGCGGCGACGGGCTGTTTCAATGCTTCGCCAGTAATGGTGCGTATGCCGTTGCGCCGCTCGGTCTTGCTCAACCTGGCATCGATAGGCCAGGCGACTGCTTTATGTTGTGCACGGTGTTTTCGCAGCGAGACTTCCACATGCGACTGCTCCGTTTCGGCCGGCAGGCGCAACGGAAAATCAAAAGGCGGCGGCTTGCCGACCAATGACACCGCAATCTTTCCAGTGGCGGGATCGAGCCTGGTCTTGTTGCTGAACACCCGCTGGTAAAACCTGCCACCCAGTTCTGCCAGCGCATGGCGTACTGTCTCGCGCTCCACGAAGCGGGTATGTCCAGTGGAAACGCTGTTGCCGTCGATGCTGGCGGTTTCCTCCTCTTCCACGAGCTCACTTCCCGTTGCATGGTCCGGCACGCCATCCCACCCCATACCCTGGATATTGTCCAGCGCCACCGTCATGTCTTCGGGGCAGAAGTACAGATAGACCTTGCGGCGGTTGTCGCGGTCTTCGGCGCTCTGCCAGCGGCTGCCGAGCATGCCGCGATGCGCATCCTTTTTCAAGTCGGAAAATGGCGGCTTGCAAGCCTGGCCGCTGCCCTTCGCCACCCCGGCCACGATATTTGCCAAGGTCTGCAGGCGCGCCCCCAATGTCTGCGTACCACTGAGCAAATGATAATAGGGCTTCATCGCCGCATCCTCGCCGCCATCGAACCATGCGGCACCGCGCATCAGCAGAGGGAGGTTGTCGACCAGGCTGTAAGGCGGATGCGTAAGGATGAGATTATCGGCGGGCGCCAATCCCTTTTCCATCAGCATGGCTTGCGCCAGCAGCGACAGCAGGCAGCCCTGGCTGTGCGCGACGATGCTGACGGCCTCTTCCGCGTCGTAATCGCGGATCATGGCAATGAGCGCGGCCAGGCGCTGGGCCGCCAGCACCATGTACATGCGTCCGGGCGCCGTGCGCAGGGGACGCAAGGGGTCGCCCATGGGATCGACTGGTGCATACATGCCTGGACGCCACATGTCGGGCAGGGTGCTGGTGGCGTTGCCGAAAGGACCGCCTTCCTTGGACAGATCCTTGTCCAGCCGGTTGCCGTAACGGTCGACGCACTGGCCGTTCATGGTGCCGCTTTTTTCTCCCACTTCGCGGTAGCCCCAGTAAAACGGGATCACCGGGCTGTTGGTATCCTTGGCGATCGTGCGCTTGAAGAACACGGCGTCGGGATCGTCTTCCAGCCTGTCCCTGTCCGCCGCTACCGGCATGCGATAGGTGGCGGGCGTAAAGCCGCGTCCCAGCCTTTGCGTCAATCCCTCGCACAAGCCGTCTTCCACCGCCTTGTAGCTGACGCCCACATCGTTGACGCCATGGATGACGATGATATTGCCCGGCAAGTTGCGGCGTATTTTCACCTTCTTGCACACGTTGCGTTCGCAATGCAGCAGCGTCACGTCGTCGCCCACCAGGTACGGTACTTTCGGATAGCTGCCCATCACCGCTCCTGGCGTCGTCAATCCTTGTTATTGAACACTTCGATGGCGGCCAGGTGCATTGCCGCGCGCTCCAGCACGTCCGTCTTGCCACTGCCGTCGCTGCGCCCTTGCGCCGCCGAGCCATCGCCCAGTTTCACGGCAAAGCGGGCTTGCGGCGCCAGTTGCGGTAGCGGCGCCACGCCGTCGATGGGCGTGTCGCTGCCCTCGTACTGAAAAAGGAATTGCTGGTCGGCCTTGCCTTCGGCAAAGTTTGGCAACGCCACTGCCATGCTTTGCGGCTCGTGGAACACAAAGTCGGGGGCATTGAAGTTCAGCGGCGCGTTGCTGCCGAAGGTAATACCGTCGGCGATGCGGATGAAGCTGCCATGCTTGGAGATGAGCACGATCTCGTCGGCCATGCCCGTCAGCTTGCCTTCGCTGGCCGTCAGCTTGAGGTTTTTCGCCGCATTCAGGTCCATGTCGTCATGCTGGCTTTGCAGCAGGAACTTGCCGTGATGGGCGATGGCGCGGATGCCATCCGCATGGGAAAACAGCGAAATACCCTTGCCCGCATTCACGCTGTAGCGCTGGCCCGCCACCGCTTGCCAGTGCTGCTGTGCCACCGTATCGATATTGCTGGCCGCGTAGCTGATGATGGCCTGGGAACTGGCAAAACTGATGCCGGCCGGCGCCGTGACGGCAATCGCGGCGGCGCCGCCCCCTTCGGCGCGCGGCTCGGTATTGCTGCCGGCCTCCCAGCTTTTCAAGCTTTGCTGCAAGGCCTGCTGCGCCTCGTCCGTATTTTCCAGCGCCTGGTGGCTGGCCGCATACGTCCCCAGCGAGCGGAACAGTTCCAGGCAGTTTTCCATCAGGCCCAGATATTCGCTGCGCGCCATCTGACCGCCATCGCCCTGCAGGCGTTTCCAGGCCGAGATCAGCATGCCCTTGCCGGCGCGCATCGCCAGTTGCTCGTCGGTACGCAACTCGGCGCCCTCGCCCCTTGCCGCACCCTGCCCATTGCGCCGGTCCTGCGTCAGCCAGCCCAGGTTCAGCTGCGTGGCGCCGTGATCGCTGGCAAGCTGTGCGCTGATCTGTCCTTGCACATCGTCGAAGCGCAGCTGGTTGGCACGCGGACCCTTGATTTCGCGGCTCTTCATGCCGGACAAATAGCGGTTGCCCGGCAAGTCGCCCGCCTTGCTCAAGGCGATCGGCTGCGCGCTGTGGTTGTACAGCTGGCCGACGATGATGGGCCGGTCCGGGTCGCCCCCCAGGAAAGCCAGCAAGACTTCGCTGCCCACGCGCGGCAAGCCCAGGTAGCCGCATTGCTGTGCACTGCCGGGGCCGTTGCCCGCCCAGCTCGATGCGACGCGCACCCAGGCCGAATCGGCATCCGTATCGGACGCTCCCGTGCCGCCCGCATGCTGGTGGTCTGGCGCTCGCGTGGCGGGAAAGCGCACCTTGACCCGGCCTGTGGCGTCGCAATGGACTTCCTCGTTGGCCGGCCCCACCACGATCGCGCTCTGCATGGCAGCGACGGGAAAGTCCGTCCGGGGATCAAAAGCCGGCACGATGGCCACGCCGCGCCGCACGGCGCTGAGCTCGACGTGCATGCGCAAGGAGCCGTCCTCGACCGCTGCCGCCAGCTCCCGCTGCAAATGCCCTTCGCCCTCGGCCTGCCAGCCGTTGCGCACGAACAGGCGCGCTACCCGCGCAGCCAGTTCTTTGGGTAAATTGTTCTGCGCCGCTACCTGCAGCGCAGTGACGACAAAATCGCGCTCGGCCGCTGGCAAGGCGTCGATGTCAGGATGCTCGGCAAGGCTGAAATATTCACCGGCGCACAGGTCACGCACGCTGCCGGCGGCATGAAAACAATTGCTCTCGTAATCATGGTGCTGCATCGCCAGCATGCCCAGCTGACACAGCGCTTCATGGTCCTTTGCCGCGCGCGGCGGCAGTACCAGATAATCGTCGAGGCTCGCGGCCATGCCCTGCCCGTTTTGGCCAGCGGCATCGGCGCACATGAAAGGCCGCGCGCGCGGATGTTCTTCATTCCAGCTATGGCGCGTGACTTTACCTGACTGCAGCTTGCGCACCTCGTTCCACGAGGTCAGGGTATCGCGCTGCTCGGTGGCCCGGTCCGCGTGATAACGCACGGTATCGGCCTGGTTCCTGCGCAAACCATCGCCGTGATTGAACAGCACCAGCGTATGCGCCGGTGCCGCATGCGCGTTCGCCCGGTCCGGGCCGTCGGCGCGAAAAAACCAGGCCACGCCATTGCGTTTCAGCAAGCGCCGTATGAAGGCCGCGTCCGATTCATTGTGCTGCATGACGAACTCGCGCTGCGGATAGGCCTGCGCCTCGAAGAAGTCGGCAAACGCATACTGAAACGCATGTGCCATCACGCTGTTGCTGCATATCCACTCATCAAGCATGACCTTGACGATGTCGATGTCCGACTGGCGCCGAAAGACCCGTGTATTGATGCGTTTTTCCAGGATGGCAAGCGCATCGGTGAACACCAGCTGGTAGCTGGCCAGCGCGCCGTCGCTGTCGCCGGCACTCGCTTGCGTGACGATGCCGCAGACGCTGCGCAAGCGCCCCTGGTCCGTGACGATATCCAGGGCGGCGGGCAAGGCGATCAAACTGTTCAAGGGCAAGCCGGCATGCGTGGAGACGCACAGCACGCGGTATTCGATGCCACCGCAGATGGCCTCGCTGCCAGCGACGCGCTGCGGTATCAGTGCTCCCGGCGGTATCCGGGAAGACGCCCCCAGACGCAGGCGCAAGGGACGCTGAACGCCAGATATCGACTCATCGCCATCCATGGCTGTCTCCGGTCATGCTGCACAATCAAGCTGGAGAGTTGACAATGCCACGAGACGAAAATGGAATACTTGATATTTAGTAAGAATTCACCAAGGTGTGCAATACGTCCATCAACATGTGCCGCTTGGCTTGCAAGGCGGGATCGAACGCTGTCCACTGCTGCAGGCGCAAGGCGTAGGCGGGAGTCATCATCCAGCCGAAGACTTCGGCCTTGTCTTCTTCCGGGCCGTAGGCGGCGTACAGGCTGACCAGGCCCGGCTGCGGGTGGCCCAGGTTCTGGAAACCCTTGCCGTAGGCCGTGGCGCCGCCCTGGCCGTAGACGGTGGCGGGCGGGTTCAGGGCCAGCCAGGCGGGGTCGCGGTAGTAAAAATCGTTGAACAGGCGATATTCGATGAAGTGGTAGTACTCATGGTGCACGCGCAACTCCATGCCGGACGGGCACATGGCGGCCAGCATGTTGTCGGCGTACACGACACTGTCGATGTCCGGCGCCGGCATGGCCAGGCGGCGCTGGCCTTCCACGCTCAAATCCTTGACCAGCACGACATGGCGCAAGCCCGTGTGCGCGAACACGCCGGCCGGATAGCGCTCCATGGCGGGCAGGACGATGCTCAGCAACAATTGCAAGCCGGCACGGTCTGCCTGCGTATCCGTAAACGCGTGCGCTTCGCTGCCAGGCATGGACAGCGTCCAGGCAGGCGCCAGCTGCAGGGCCGCCAGGCGCGCCGTGGCGATCGCCCGCAGCTGCGCCACGCTGGCATCCTCGGGCGCGACGGGGGCGTAGCGCACGCGCCAGTCGCATTCGCTGCGCATGCTGTCTTGCTTGGCGGCACGCGCGAACGCTTCCTCGTAGGCGGCCGATGGCGCATCCGTGCCGGCGCTGGCGCAGCCGCCCAGCAAGAGGACGGACAGGGCGAGAGGCAACAAACGGCAAGGCAACATGGCGGCTTTCAGCAAAGGGCAATGCCGGCATTGTACTGATGCCATGCGGCCGCCTGCTAAAATCGCCGCGACTTTCACTACCTCCAGGCCTGCCATGTCCTCTTGCCGTTCCCTGCTGCGGCGCGCCGCGCTGTCGTCCGTACTGCTGTTCACCGCGCTGGGCGCCAGCCACGCCTGCGCCGCGCCCGTGCACAAGGTCATCGTCGACATGGATATCGGCGACGACATCGACGACGCCTTCGCCCTCGCGCTGCTGCTGCAAAGCCCGGACATCGAAATCGTCGGCATCACCACCGCCTGGGGCGACACGGCCTTGCGCGGCCGCCTGCTGGAGCGCCTGCTGCGCGAGACGGGACACGCCGGCATTCCCGTCGCGCAAGGCATCGCCACGCCCAACCCGACGCCATTCACGCAGGCGCGCTATGCGCAGCGGGGCGTGGCGCCATCACGGCCGCCGCAGGACGCCATCGACTTTATTTTGCGCGAGATCAAGCGCCAGCCTGGCCAGATCACGATACTGGCATTGGGGCCGCTGACGAACATCGGCGCCGTCATCGCGCGCGACGCCGCCACCTTTACCAAGGTGAAGCAGGTGGTCATGATGGGCGGCTCCGTGCGCGCCGGCTACCGCAAATCGCAGTACGTGCCCGCGCGCCCGGCCGACAAGGAATACAACATCGCTTCCGACGTCAAGGGAGCGCAGGCGCTGTTCGCCTCCGGCGTGCCGATCGTCATGCTGCCGCTCGATTCGACGCAGATACGCCTCGATGAAGTGGAGCGCAACGCCATCTTCGGCCACGGCTCGCCGCTGACGGACGCCGTCACCCTGCTGTACCACCAGTGGATCGACAGCTATCAGCCATGGTCGAGCAACATGCCATCGCTGTTCGACGTGGTGCCCGTCACGTATCTGATCGACCCGGCCAGCTGCCCCGCCACGCCGCTGCGCATCGCCGTCACGGACGACGGTTTGACGCGCGAAGTGGCGGGCCAGCCCAACGCCCGGGTGTGCCTGGCGTCGGACCAGCCGCGCTTTTTCAGCATCTTCATGCAGCGCCTGCTGAAATAACCTAGCGCTGGTAATTCTTGAAGAAGTTCCAGCTGATGACGGTGGCGTCCGGACCCAGCTCGTCGCTGAAGGGCCAGCCCGGCGGGCCGCCGCTCCACGCGTGGTTCATGCCTTCCACCGTGTATTTTTGCGCGATGACGGCGCCGTTGTGCAGGTAGGTGTCGATGGCATAGCTGCGGCCATACGGCACCGTCTGGCGCACGATGCTGTCGGCACGGTAGCGCACGCTGTCATTGTCCAGGCCATCGTCGCCGTAGTCGCTGGTCTGCAGGAATTGCTCGATGGTTTGCTCGCCATTGACGGGGTTGACGACGATGTCGGAGGTGCCGTGGAAGACCATGGCCGGCATCAGCCGGCGCGGCGAACCGGAGCAGCGCCACGCATCCTTGCCCCGCACTTTCGGGTCGAAGGAACTGCCATTGAACAGCGAATCGGCGGCCGTGACCATGCCCGTGGCGCCCTTGTACATGCCGCCCGAATGCACCATCACGGCGGCGAACACGTCCGAGTAACAGGCGGCCATGATGGACGCCATGGCGCCGCCGGCGGAAATGCCCGTGACATACACGCGGCTGTCCTGCACCGCATACTTGTTCTTGACCTTGTTCAAGATGCCCATCAGCACGGCCGGCTCGCCCGTGCCCCGTACCTGGTTCAAGGGCAACATGAAATTCCAGCAGCGCATGGGGTTGGCCGTGACGTTCTGGCGCGGATAGACGACGATGAAGTTCTCGCTGTCGGCCAGCTCATTGTAGCGGCTGACGGCCGCCATGCTGTTCGGCTCGGACCCGCAGCCATGCAGCATCAGCACCACGGGCAGCGGCGTGTTCGGATTGTAGTTGCTCGGCAGCCAGACCTGGTATTCGCGCGAACCCCACAGGCTCGCGTACAGGCCGAAGTCCCATTGCCCGGCGGCGGCCGGCAGCGCGGCCAGCAAGCCGCAGGCGGCGATGCAGGCAGTGAATAAGTGACGCAGTGATTGATGCAGATTTGCCATGCCAGTCTCCATGATTGTTATTGACGACGAAAACAGCGACAACGAACCGGCCTGGACGTTAGCCAGGCCGGCACTTCCAACCGGCGGCACCGGCCCCGATGGGCCTGGCCCCGCCAGTGAAGAACCTTAAAACTTGTAGCCCGCCTTGGCGATGATCTGGCGCGGCGGGCCATAGAAGCCGTCGAGGATGAACAGCGCGGGAATGTTGTAGCCATCCGTACGGTAGCGCTTGTTGCCCAGGTTGCTGCCGTGCAAGCTAAACGTCCAGTTCTTCGGCGCTTCCCAGACGACGCCGGCCGTCCACATGCTGTAGCCGCCCTGCGCCAGGATCTCGCTCAAGTCCGTGGTCGGATACACCTTGCTGCGGTAGCCATAGCCGACCATGCTGCGCAGTGCGCCGCCGAACACGTCGCGGTCCGTGCGCGTCACATTCAAGCCCACCTGCTTGCGCGGCGTATTGCTGAACTTTTGCGTATCCGCAATGTTCTTGCCGCCGCTCATGAACTCGTCATAGCTGGCATTGAGCAGGGCGAGGAAACCGTTGACTTCCCATTGGCGGTTCGGCCGCCACGAGAATTCGAACTCGGCCCCCTTCACGGTTGCCTTGCCCGCATTCGTGAAGTCGCCATAGAAGCCCGGCAAACCGCCCGGCTGCACATAGCTGGTGAAGACGGACAACTGGATATCCTTGTAGCGGTTGTAGAACAGGGCCACGTTGACGTCAAAGGTGTCGTCCGGCGCCGCATACTTCATGCCCACTTCCAGCGCATCGAGTTTTTCATCCTTGTATGGCCGCGCCGAATCGGGCACCACCAGGTTGTTGGCGCGCACGTTATAGCCGCCCGACTTGAAGCCGCGCGACAGGTTGCTGTAGAAATTCGTCGTCTTCGATGCTTCATAGCGCACGGACAGTTTCGGCGAGGTATTGCTGACGGACAAGGATTTGTCGAAATCGGCCGCCGTCTGGATCGGGCGCGTGAAGCCCGCGTCGGCAAAGGCGCGGTTGAGGACGATGGCGCGCTTTTCCTCGCGCGTGTGGCGCAAGCCCGCGTTGATGCTCCAGACCTTGCCCACCGGCCAGGTCCAGTCCGTGTACAGCGCCGTGCTGTCCGTCTCCACCGTGCTGACGGCGGCCTGGAACTGGCGGCCCAGGAAGTTGTTGTAGATGCCGCCGCCGGCCGTGCCTTCGAAACGGTACAGGCCGATCACGCCGGCGCCATAGTCGCCGCTGTACGAGGCTTGCAATTCCAGGCTTTTTTGCTCGTCGCGCGAATCGCCAAAGACGTCGGCGATCGGCTGCGGCAAGCCGTCGAAGTCGATGGTCTGCTCGGACGTGCTGCGCCGCTTGGCGCCGATCACTTTCACCGACCAGTCGTTCGAGACGGTGTAGTTGGCCACCAGCGAGCCGCCCCGGTTGTGCGTGAAGTTATTGCCCGGCATGCCGCTCTGGATGTCATACGCATCCGTGCTGGGCGGACGCTTGAGCGGGTCGAAGGCGCTCACGCCCATGCGCTGGAAGCCGCGCACGCCCGATTTGTCATCCGTGGCGTCCAGGCTCAGCACGACGGTGAGCGGGATGTCCTGCGGGAAGTAGCCGACGGACAGGCGCGCGGCCGTGCTGTCCTGGTCGCTGACCTGCTCGCCGTTATACGTGTTGCGGCCGAAACCGTCACGGTCCAGCTTGGCAGCGGCCAGGCGCGCGCGCCAGGTGCCGTTCTCGTTGGCCACGTTGAAGGCGGCCTTGAAGTTGCGCTGGTTATAGTTGCCGATGCCCACTTCCGCCGAGGCGCCATTTTCCTTTGCCAGCGGACGCGAAATGTACTTGATGGCGCCGCCGATGGTGTTCTTGCCATACAGGGTGCCTTGCGGGCCGCGCAGCACCTCGATGCGCTGCACGTCGAACACGTCGAGCAGGGCGCCTTGCGGACGGGCCATGTAGACGTCGTCGAAATAAATCCCCACGCCCGGGTCCACGCCCCAGACCGGGTCGGCCTGGCCGACGCCGCGAATGAAGGCCGTCAAGGTCGTATTCGTGCCGCGCGAAGCGTACACGGTCAGGTTCGGCACCCGCTCCTGCAAGTCGGCCAGGTTCTGGATATTCGCCCGTTCCAGCGCCTTGGCGGAAAACGCCGTGACGGCCAGCGGCACATCCTGCAGGCGCTCCTCGCGGCGGCGGGCGGACACCGTCACGGTATCCATGCGCTCTTTCGCATCGCTGGCCTCGCTGGCGCTTTGGGCGCTGGCGGCGGCAGGACCGGCTTCCTGCGCCTGGGCGTGGGTGGCAAAGGCACCGGCAACGGCTAGTGCGGCGGGCAACAATTTCATAGCAAGTTTCATAGCGTCTCCAATGTCAGGCTTGCTTGCCGCCAAGGAAAATTGCCGGATTCCAGGATCACAAGGCGTAGCGGTACCCGCGCGCGTATAGCGAGCACCTGCCCTGCGATGACGACATCCGGCCCCCTGCCCGTGCGGCGAGTGGCCTGTTTATTTTGAATTGATGGTAAGGAAGGACTGCAACAAGGTATTCACACGCTGCGCCTGGTCCAGGGGCGTGGCGTGGCGCGAATTCGCAATCAGCTCGAATTGGCAATGCTGAAACTGTGCGGCAAAGACCCGCTTGCTTTCGACGGGCGTGTAATCCTGGTCGGCCGCCATGATGAGGACGGGCATGGCCAGGGCCTGGAAATGCGGATCGATATCCCAGTGGAAAATAGCGTCCAGCGCGGCCAGGTAGGCGCGCTTGTCCATGCCCGCCATCTGCGTGGCGAAGCGCTCGACCATCGCCTGTTGCGCCGCATCGGGAAACAGCTTCTTGCCGATGATCTTGCCCATGGCTTTCAGGCCAAACGTGGCGATCACCGTGCGGCGCAGCCAGTAGGCAAACAGCAGCGAAGCCGGCTTGCTGCCCTGGAACGGTTGCGAATTGATCAGGCACAAACTGGCCACGCGTCCCGGCGCGCGGTTGGCCATTTCCAGGCCCACCATGCCGCCCAGGGAAAAACCGACGATGTGCGCGCGTGGCACGTCGAGCTGGTCCATCAGGTTGAACAGGTCGTTGGCGAAGTCGCCGATCTGCCAGTCTCCGGGGGGAGCGGGACTGGCGCCATGGCCGCGCATGTCGGGCACGATCAGGCGGTGCGTATTGCCCAGGGCGATAATTTGCGCGCGCCAGTCTTCGGCGCAGGAACCTAAGCCGTGCAGCAGGAAAACGGGCGCTGAGCGCGCAGGGTGCTGCCCTGCGCCTTGCCCGATCTCCATGCCGAGGTCGAGGTAATGCAATGGAACATCGGATGTCGTGTGACGCCGCATTCTGTCTCCTTGCTGTTGAACATGCTTTGTGTTCAGGTGCAGGAATATGTTTTCCTGCTGTTGGAAAACATAATACGGAATCCGAATTCCGATTTCAAGTTAAATCGATAAATATCTCAGGTCAGGTAATTTAAAGCAACACGCACCAGTTCATCCTCCAGCGCCGTGCCCGACAAAAAGGATAGCGAACCCGTCAGGGTGTGCTGGTTCAGGATGCCCAGCAGCACGGGCGGCACCACCATCATCGCCTGCGTGGGATTCGGGTGGCGGATGCTGGACGACTTGCTGGCCAGCACGGCCACCGTGCGCTGCGAGATCAGATGGTTGATCTGGTGCACCCGGTCGCGGAATTGCGCATCCTGCGAAGCGCGCGTGATGAGGGCGCGCAACACGCCGCTGCGCCCGCCATTCACGGCCACGAACATGGCCACCATGGCGCGGATGAACGCTTCCAGGCTGCGCCCTTCCCACTGGCGCAATTCCGTCAGGGCCTCGACCTTTTCCACCATGTCGGAAAAGAAGCGCTGCAGCAGCAGGCGGCTCAGGGTGTCCTTGTCGCCCAACAGACGGTAAAACGTGCCCACCGAGGTTTCCGCCAGCCTGGCCAGGTCGGCCACGCCGATTTCATCGAAACGGTTTTCCGCCAGTAATTGTTCGCCCACCTGCAGCAGGCGCTCGAACGCTTGCTTGCTGCGCGCCTGGGTAGGCACCGGTGGAACGATCATCTGCGGGAAGGGCATCGGGAAGGAAGGCATGCGGCGTCGGCGTCTCTCGATAGTGGAACCAAGGTTCCGTTATGGGTGCGCGTATTGTAACGCGAGAGACGGCCGATGGGTGCGTTCAGCTGCGCTGCCTGCCCTGCCACGCCATGTAGACGTCGGCGCGCTGGTAATGCGCCTCGCCCGCAGGCCGCGCCACGTGGACAAAACCGCTGCTTTCATACAACTGAATGGCCGGCTGCAACTTGCTGTTCGATTCCAGGAATAGCAGTGCCGCGCCGCTGGACTCGAAGGCGTCGAAAGCCCGCTCGATCAGGCGCCGCGCGATGCCCAGCCCCTGGCAGGCGGGGGTGACGGCCATCTTCGACAATTCGATGCTGTCGCCGCCCGCGCGGATCAGCGCGCAGGTGCCGACGATGCGGCCATCGAGGCGCGCGAGGAAAATCTGCCCGCCAGCGTCGAGGATGGAACTTTGCGGGTCGGACAGCACCTTGTCGTCGAGCGCCTCGACATAAAAATAGCGCTCCAGCCATTCGATGTTCAGGCGCTTGAAGTCGGCCGCGTATTCGGGCGCGTAAGCGATGATGTCGACGGCCGCCCGCTCGCGCTGGCGCCGGCACGCGGCGATCGTCTCGCCAAAGCCCTGCGCCTGCAGCCGCGCCTCGGCCCGCTCCAGCAAGGCCATGAACTGCGGCGTGGCGTGCTCGAAGACGGCGTCGACACCGGCGCGCACATCGTCCCACAGGGGCGCCATCGTACCCAGCAATGCTTGCCCGGATGGCGTCAGCGCCAGCAGGCGGCGCCGCTCATCCTTGGCGTCGGGCATCTCCGCTACGACACCGGCATCCAGCAGCTTGCGCCCCAGCTGCACCACCACGGGATGCGTCTGCCCGATCTGCGCGGCCAGTGCCGTGATCGCCGTGGGACCGTTGTCGCGCAGCAGCAATAACAGGGGAAAACAGCGCGAGCTCAGCGCTACGCCAGCGGCCTCATAGCTGGCATCGACACCGGCATGCAGTTGATCGGAAAGACGGCGCAGGCGGCTGCCCCAGCATCAGGGAGCCGTAGGTTTGCAGGGAGGATGACATGGTAATCGGGATATATGTAAGTAGTTACGTATACCCTAACGTAAACTGCTTTCGCTGGTCAAGGGGACTAGAGATGCTGCGTGATGGCAAAGATGCTGATCTACAGGAGATTGAAAGTACACCGCTCGAAACAGAGGGATATGTTCAAGCAGATGCACTAAAACGAGGAGACTGAATTGCGGCTCAACAAATGCAAAGCCGATCATTCAGGATGCATTGATACGTTCATTCAGATTTATTCTGAAATAATTCCCACTGTTGATGAATTGCTGCAACAGACGGCCGACTATCCTCAGCATGCGGCACAAAAGGAGTCTTTCCTTGCAACATTCGATAGGTTTCATCCGCAATACTTTCGTTTACAACGATACTGTTGTCATGCGGATGAATCGCAATCAACCCCAAATCCCATAGCGAATGGATGTCTGCTCGGAGAAGGATGCCATTTTTCTTGAGATTGGTAGCTGGACCGAGATAAGGCGTGATGTGGGCCGCTTCAAGTATTGATAAAACACCACATCCTGTGATGGCACATTTAGCGCCATACACGTCTATGAGTTCTTTCCGAAATTTCGGCTGCCCACGTCGCACAACGATCTCACGAAGCACCTTGTTCCGAGCATCATTTTGATCCTTAGGAGAAAATTCCGACTGTATAGCAGGCGTCGCCTCTAACGCCGCAATCCGTTTCGAAAAGTGGCCGTTTGCAACTATGGTTCCCGCCAAGGTTTCACCAAGAAAATCCGCATACTTCCGCAACGCGGCGGCGTACATACCATGGCCGCGTAAATTTCGATCTTCAAACTCCGGCGTGATGACGATCTTCTCAGAAATAGATGCAAAAATATCCGTATCGGCAATTTCATACAAAGAATCCGCCTCAACGATTCTGTGCATTCGCGCCCATGTTGTCAAAGGGCCAGCAATCGCACTCCTGTATTTTTCTGCGGTTGATGTCGAAAGGCCCTCGGAAATCATCCACTCTTCAAATTCCATATATTCACCCACAAGTAAGTTTCATTGAGACAATAACACTTACTTGGTTGATCGACATTATTGCAATCAGAATATCCCAATGAAAATTGATAATGCAGGATATTGAGGTAGCCAATTCAGCTGTGCGAAGACTTTCACTTACTCCTCCTCTTCCGCCAGCGCCGCCTGCCACCTGGCCTGAAATACCGTCTCGACCATCGTTCCCAGTGTCGGCCACACCTGCGTCAGCCAGCACTGACCCTCTTCGCCGGGCGCCACATACGGCGCGTCGCGCGTGGCGCAGGCCAGGCCGATGGCGATGACTTGTCCCGCATCGTCCAGCCCGCCCGCGATCATGGCGTCGATAGGGAATACGATCAGGTCGGCGGTCAGGTGCGGGCGCAGCAGGCAGGCCGGTGCGATGATGGCGAACGACGCCTCCACGTAGCTCCAGCAATTGGTGGGCCAGTGGGCGTTTTTTACGGTCGCCACGAACGCCGCATCGCCGATGATGTCCGGCTGCGCTTGTTCCTGCGCATAGAAGGCGGCAAGGGCGACGAGTTGCGGCGGGGAAGTCCAGGTGGGCATGGGTCATGATCCAGGCAGCGCCGCGCCAGGCTGGCGGCAAAGGCGGACTGTACCATGTTCAATCGGCACGCTGAAACACGGCTGCCCGGGCATAATAGCCTGCCGCCACTCTCGCCAAGCACCGCCATGCCGACACCGTTTGACCGCTGGAAAGCCGAACTATTATTAACAGGTAACATCGTGCAGGATGCCGACCGCAGTACGCCGCCCGCTGTCGCCGAGCAGCGCTTCCAGCGCTACTGCGCCATGCTCGACGCGCTGACGGGGGCGGAAGGCCCGCCTTATGCGCTGGCCATTTTCCAGTCCGTGCAGGCCGGGCACGATTACGGCGCCTACCAGATAGCCAACCGCGCCGCCTGGCGCTTCGGCGAAACCGCGTATTGCGCGGCCCTGCTGCGCGAACTGCCGCGCCTGATCAATACCTTGCCCGACTGGGCGGGAGACTTTCTCGCCGGGATCGCCAACGGCGCCGGCACGCCCCACGCCCCGGTGATCGCCTGTTTCAACACCCTGCTGGCCGCCGCGCCGCCGCAAGACCGGGCGCTGATCGCCGCCTTCATTGCCCAGGAAGAAGATGACGGCTGGTTCGAACATTGCCCCGGCGTGCTGGGCGCGGGGCAAGGCTGACGGCTCAACCGGCGCCGCTGCGCCGGAACACCACGGTGGCGCGCGGCTGGCTGTCGCGCTCCAGGTGATAGGTGAGGATGGTGCCGTCGGCGCTGACGCTGATGGTCCACACATTCGTGGCGGCGCCCTTGACCAGCCTGGCCGTGTAGTCGTCCGCCAGGAACGCTTGCGACAAGGCCGAGCCATTGGCGCTGGCCATGCCGCCATACATGGTCACGGCATCGGGCGTGCCGTCCGCATGGCGGTGGTCGTGCTGCAAGGCCAGGCCCGCCGGCGTGCGGCTGATGATCCAGGTGCGCGACTTGTCCGCGCCCACCTGGAATGGCACCTTGATCTGCGTCTCGCTGCAGGCGGCAAAATCGGCCTGCAGGCGTTTTCCGGCAAAGTCGTGCTGGGGGTCCTTGGGATACACCAGCACGCCGTCAAATTGCTGGCCGCACAGGCTTTTCAGGGTGGCGAAAAATTGATCGCGCGCATCTTGCGCTTGCGCAGCAGCCGGCAGCAAGACCAGCAAGGAAGCGCAGGCGGCCGTGACGAGTGATTTCATGAACATCCTATCGAGGAAAAAAACGCCATGCCAGCCAGCGCCAAGGCGGGTATCCGAAGCTGCCATGGTAGCGGGAACGGCGGAACTTTGGCAAATCATTACACATTTCAATATGCTAATATCCGGACCGCCCTGCGCCGGGCATCCCGCTTGCGCCATTTGATTAGTTGAGGACTATCCATGTCGGTATACGCCATCACCATTCCCTGCTTTGCGCAAATGCTGCGCTCCCTGGACACACTGTTAAACAAAGGCGAGGCGCATGCCCAGGCACTGGGCTTCGATCCGCAAAACCTGCTCGACGCGCGGCTGGCGCCCGACATGCACACCCAGGCCAGGCAAGTGGAATTTAGCTGCACCCAGGCGCAGGAAGCCGTGTGCCGGCTGACGCGGCAAGCGCTGCCCCGGCTCGCTACGCCCGCGAACCTGGCGGCCGCCCGGGCGCTGAGCGCAGCAACCCTGGCGATCCTGGCCGCCGCCGACCGCGCCCTGGTCGACGCCAGCGCGCAGCAGACTGTCACGATCACCCTGGCCGATGGCTTGAGCTTCGACATGACGGGCCACGAATACGCCGTGAACTGGGCCACGCCGCAGTTCTATTTTCACCTGGTAACGGCATACAACATTCTGCGCCACAACGGCGTGCCGCTCGGCAAGGCGGAATACGTGCAGCACATGTTCGCGTATGCGCGGCCGGCATGATGGAAAACAATACGCAAGAACCCATGCTGTTATCACTCGACGACCCCATCTGGCCCTCGCTGGAAGGCGGCTACCGCATCGCATATGACGCCAGCGCCGCCCTCAAGGCCATGCAGGCGGGCGAGGATGTGTGGCATGAACTGTGGGAAGAGCTGCACCACCAGGGCGACGTGGGTGTCGCCTCGTATGCAGCCGTGCCCCAGCTCGTCCATATTCTCGGCGACGCCGCATCCCGCGAAGAAGATTTCTATGCGCTCATCGCCTTGATCGAGCTGGAGCGCCACCGCCAGCACAATCCGCCGCTGCCGGACTGGCTGGCCGGCAGCTACCGCGATGCCTGGGCACGGCTGCCCGCCATCGCCGCGCGCGACCTGCAAGGCCAGCTTGACCCCGTCATGCTGGACGCCATCTTTGCCGTGCTGGCCATGGCCAAGGGCAACTTGCGGCTGGGCGCGCTGCTGCTGCAGATGGACTCGTCCGAAGTGGACGACTGGCTGGAAGAGCGGCTGGGCTGGAGCGAGCTCTACGGCGAAGGCGTGTAGCGCCTAGAAGCGTTCGTCGCGCAGCGCCGGCAGCACCAGCTCGCGCACGAATGCGGCATTCGACAAACTCAGCAGCATGCGCACGACGGCGACGACGTCATGCACGGGTATCAGCGCGCCACCACCGCGTTCGGCCGCGTCCGCCAGCGGCACGTCCAATCCATCCTGCGTATTCAAATAGCCCAGCTGCAACGCCGTCACGGCCAGCCCCTGTGCGCGGAAACTTTCACGCAAGGCGTCGGCGATGCCGTTCAGGGCGAATTTCGAGGCGCTGAAAGTTACTTCCGGGCGACCGCTCTGGCGCAGGCCGGACGTCGAGCCCGTAAGTATCAGCTGCGGCTTGCGGCTGTTCAGCAGCCTGGGCACCAGGCGCTTGAGCAGCAGGATCGTCGCCGTGATGTTGATATGGATCATGTCGACGATGGCGTCATCCGTATCTTCCAGAAAAGCGTAGTCGTCGCTGAAGGCTTTCTCCTCCCACACGCCCAGGTTGTAGATCACGGCATCGAGCTCGGCAGGCGCTTCGCGCGCGATGCGGGCGACGGCCTCGGCGGGATAGGCCATGTCCGCCGCGATCCATTGCAGTTGCGCGCCGTCGGCTGTATCCAGGCCGGCAGGCCGCTGGCGCGACACGCCCGTCACGGCATGGCCGTCATTTAACAGGCCATCGACCAGCGCCCGCCCCAGTCCGCGGCTCGCGCCCACGATCATGATCTTCATCCCCATTCCTTTCTGCATAGTCCCCAATGGAGCGGCGATGATAGTTGCGTTTTATTAAATGTGGCTGAGGAAACCACGGCATGGGCGCCCCGCCACGGCGTTTACTGAATCGGCGGAAATGCGTATGCTAGGTCTGGCAATCTCCGATAACACACAAGAACGAGACACATGCCTACCTCCAACTCCGCCGCAAGCAACGCCACAACCCGTCCCCTGACCCAGCAAGACTATAAAACCCTGTCGCTGGCCGCCCTCGGCGGCGCGCTGGAGTTCTACGATTTCATCATCTTCGTCTTCTTTGCCAACGCCATCGGCCAGCTGTTCTTCCCGCCGGAAATGCCTGAATGGCTGCGCCTGATGCAGACCTTCGGCATCTTCGCCGCCGGCTACGTGGTGCGCCCGCTGGGCGGCATCGTCATGGCCCACTTCGGCGACTTGCTGGGCCGCAAGCGCATGTTCACCCTGTCCATCCTGATGATGGCCGTGCCTACCCTGCTGATCGGCCTGCTGCCCACCTACGCCACCATCGGCCTGGCCGCCCCGCTGCTGCTGCTGTTGATGCGCATCTTCCAGGGCGCGGCCGTGGGCGGCGAAGTGCCGGGCGCCTGGGTGTTTGTGTCGGAACACGTGCCCAGCCGCTTTACGGGCTTTGCCTGCGGCGTGCTGACGGCCGGCCTGACGGTGGGCATCCTGCTCGGCTCGCTGGTGGCGACGGGCTTGAACACCGTCTACACGCCGGCGGAAATCAGCGACGGCGCCTGGCGCTATCCGTTCCTGCTGGGCGGCATCTTCGGCTTTGGCGCCATGTATCTGCGCCGCTGGCTGCATGAAACGCCCGTGTTTGCGGAAATGCAGCAGCGCAAGGCGCTGTCGACGGAAATGCCGCTGAAATCCGTGCTGCGCAGCCACCGCGGCGCCGTCGCCGTCTCGATGCTGCTGACGTGGATGCTGTCGGCCGGCATCGTCGTCGTCATCCTGATGACGCCTGCCCTGCTGCAAAAGATCCACCACATCGCGCCGCGCACCACCCTGGTGGCCAATACCGTGGCGACCCTGTGCCTGGCCTTCGGCTGCATCATCGCCGGCATGCTGGCCGACCGCCTGGGCGGCAAGCGCGTGATCTTCGTCGGCTCCGTGCTGCTGGCCATTTCCACGTATCTCTTCTACACCACCGTCGGCAGCCGTCCCGACCTGCTGTTGCCCCTGTACGCCATGACGGGCCTGTTCGTCGGCGTCGTCGGCGCCGTGCCTTACGTGCTGGTGCAGGCGTTCCCGGCCCAGGTGCGCTTCTCGGGACTGTCGTTTTCCTACAACTTGTCGTACGCCATTTTCGGCGGCCTGACGCCCGTGGTCGTGACCTTGATGCTGAAGAACAACGTGCTCGGTCCCGCCTATTACGTGCTCGGCGTGTGCGTGATCGGCATGCTGACGGCGCTGTTCATCAAGGATCAGCGGCAAACGGTGGGACGTTAAACGTTTCGCCGTTGCTCCAAGCCACCTTCGGGTGGCTTTTTTTTCGCCCCGAATGCCGCGCTGCACCAAAATCTGAAAAGGCGTTTCACATCGCGGGATCTGCTGGGTCAACGGCCCACCTCGCCGCTCTCACTTTTTGAAAATTCATTTCATATCATGAAAAACAATAATTAAACCATTTAAAAACAACGACTTAATTTTAGTTATATGTCTTATATAAGACTTGAAGATCAGCGTGAATCGGCCTACTATTTAGTCATGCAGTTTGCTTCGACAAGACGTTGTGGCGCACTCGGCGATTTTCTCAAAACATTGCTTTTCTTTTTAGGAGATTCACATGTCCCAATATCAAGACGACATCAAGGCTGTTGCAGGTTTGAAAGAGCAACAAGGCAGCGCCTGGAACGCCATCAATCCCGAGTCCGCCGCCCGCATGCGCGCCCAGAACAAGTTCAAGACCGGCCTGGACATCGCCCGCTACACGGCGAAGATCATGCGCAACGACATGGCCGCCTACGATGCGGACCCTTCCAAGTACACCCAGTCGCTGGGCTGCTGGCACGGTTTCATCGGCCAGCAGAAGATGATCTCCATCAAGAAGCACTTCAACAGCACCGACCGCCGCTACCTCTACCTGTCGGGCTGGATGGTCGCCGCGCTGCGCTCCGAATTCGGCCCGCTGCCAGACCAGTCCATGCATGAAAAAACCGCCGTCTCGGCCCTGATCAAGGAACTGTACACCTTCCTGCGCCAGGCCGATGCCCGCGAACTGGGCGGCCTGTTCCGCCAGCTGGACGCGGCCCAGGGCGCTGACAAGCAAGCCATCCAGGCCAAGATCGACGGCCACGTCACCCACGTCGTGCCCATCATCGCCGACATCGACGCCGGTTTCGGCAATGCCGAAGCCACGTATCTGCTGGCGAAACAATTCATCGAAGCGGGCGCCTGCTGCATCCAGATCGAAAACCAGGTGTCCGACGAGAAACAATGCGGCCACCAGGACGGTAAAGTCACGGTGCCGCACGAAGACTTCCTGGCCAAGATCCGCGCCATCCGCTACGCCTTCCTGGAACTGGGCGTGGACGACGGCATCATCGTTGCCCGCACCGATTCGCTGGGCGCCGGCCTGACCAAGCAGATCGCCGTCACCAATGAACCTGGCGACCTGGGCGACCAATACAATTCCTTCCTCGACTGCGAAGAAGTGTCGGCCGACGCCCTGGGCAATGGCGACGTCATCATCAAGCGCGAAGGCAAGCTGCTGCGTCCGAAACGCCTGCCTAGCAACCTGTTCCAGTTCCGCGCCGGTTCCGGCGAAGAGCGCTGCGTGCTCGACTGCATCACTTCCTTGCAAAACGGCGCCGACCTGCTGTGGATCGAAACGGAAAAACCGCATATTGCGCAAATCGGCGGCATGGTCAGCGAAATCCGCAAGGTCATCCCGAACGCCAAGCTGGTGTACAACAACAGCCCATCGTTCAACTGGACCCTGAACTTCCGCCAGCAGGTCTACGATGCGATGAAAGCGGCCGGCAAGGACGTGTCCGCCTACGAACGCGCCCAGCTGATGAGCGTGGAATACGACCAGACGGAACTGGCCGCCACGGCCGACGAAAAGATCCGCACCTTCCAGGCCGACTCGGCCCGCGAAGCCGGCATCTTCCACCACCTGATCACCCTGCCGACCTACCACACGGCAGCCTTGTCGACGGACAACCTGGCCAAGGAATACTTCGGCGACCAGGGCATGCTGGGCTACGTGGCCGGCGTGCAGCGCAAGGAAATCCGCCAGGGCATCGCCTGCGTGAAACATCAAAACATGTCCGGCTCGGACATCGGCGACGACCACAAGGATTACTTCAGCGGCGAAGCGGCGCTGAAAGCGGCTGGCAAAGACAACACCATGAACCAGTTCTGATAGCAGCAACACCGGGTGCGCCCTGCAGGCAGCACGCTGCAGAGCACACCCGCCGCACTTTCACAGCCAGGCCCACCGGCCTGGCTGTGGCATTTCTGCCCTGCGCTGCTACCGGCGGCATCGCGGCGCAAGAGCATGCGGGCGGGCACGGCACGTACTCGCCTCCCCGGCGCGCATGCCACGGCCGCTTACTGCAGCTTGAGCTCGATCCTGTCGTCGTTCAGCAAGACCACCGAAGCATCGATCAATTGCTGGCTGGTGATATCCTTGTCCTTGTACTTCTCGACGGCCTGCTTCGGCAAGTAAAAGCGGTACACCTTGGCCGTCACATTGCGGTAATTCTCCGACCTGTCGGCCACTTGCGTCTCGACGCTGATGTCGTAGCCATCGACAGGCAGCTTGCCATAGGACTTGGTGACGTCCAGGATCTTGCGCACCAGCTCGTCAAAAACGATGGATCCCAGCTGCGTATTGCTGTATCGCTGCCTGCCCGGCTCAAGCGGCTGCAGCACGGGCAGCGACAGGTATTTCTTGTTCTTGAAGGTAGAGAGGCAAATGCTGCCATAGTCGAATGTCGCCTCCTTCTGTGCAACGATGCTGCGCAGCAATTCGACCGAAGGCAGCACCTGCTTGCCCAGTGCGGTCAAGGCTGGCGTCGTCAACCCGCGGCACAGATAATCGTCTTCCCGCATCATGGTCACGTCGAAGGTTTTTTTCGGCTGGCTCAGTTGCTCGACAAAATAGGCGGTCGCGTCATGCATGCCTGGCGCGCGCGCTTTCACCGTCATGCGGAAATTCGGCTCCGTCAGGGCAAACTGCACCTTGCCAGGACAAATCCCGTTGACGTTCGTCAAGCAACGCAGTTCCAGACCGCCAGGAAATACCTGCAAATCGATGGTGGCGCCGGCCACCGGCTTGCCCTTGCTGTCAAGCACGGTCACTGGCGCCAGCGTGCGCACTTGCCGGTATAGCGTGACCGCCAGCGCATAGGATTGTCCGCCCGCCGCTTCCGCCGTCAAGTAGCCATCCTTGCTGACATCGGCCCACACGTTCGGCCCCAGCTTGGCATAGTTGACGCACACGGAACAGCTGCCCTGCGCATTGGTGTTGCAAACAGGCGCGAGCCCGGAGCGCAGATCCAGTTCCGAATGGGCCGGACTCAATATCTGGGCGCGCGCGTCGGCCAGCGGCAATCCCAGTTCGTCCTTGACGGATAACTGCACCGGCAAGCTGCGGCTCAGGGTCAACGACGTGTCCAGCCGGTCTTCATTGACGAAAAAGGAACTCTTCACAGACAGCACGCCGGATTCCGCATAACCATCACAGCCGCCGGCGACGGCGGCGACTATCCCCGCGTTGACGGGGCTGAACGAGGTGAAGGTAATGCCACATCGGCCATCCTGACCGGTGATGCATTCGCCTCCAGCCTGATCATAGCCACTTGCCGCGATGGTATACACGCGGGCATGGGCAACGGGGCGCTGCGCGTCATCAAGCACCGAGAAATTGTAGTGGTGAGTGCGCGTCAGGGCTTGCGCCAGGCCGGGCGCAATGGCCAGCGCTGCCGTCAGCATCAATAAAAAGGGGAAACGTCGGATATCAGGGCGCATGGATCGTTGTCGGATGATGTGGAATGTCTCCGGATGACAACATCGCGCGTCTTGCAGCGCCATGCCTTCCGGGTCTTTGCTGGCCATGGTACGCGTTTCGCCTGCGTTCGTGGGGGATGGCATGGCGAGCATGGCCCCGCCGGCGCGGCGCCGGAC
>CAUSDR010000028.1:0-26752 GCA_963530105.1 uncultured Janthinobacterium sp. | reverse complement strand
CCGCAGGGCCCAGCCCGTGTGGTCGGGCCCCAGCGAGAACAGAAAAGTGGCGTTGGCCTGGTGCGCTGTCAGCATGCGCACCAGATTGCCCATGCCTTCGCGGGTGCCGCGATAGGTATCGACGTCGATCTTCAGGGTCAGGAACGGCTTGCTCAACATTAATCCATCAGGGCTTTGGCTTGGGCTACCTGGCTGCGGTAGGCGTCGAAAATATTGCGCAGGGAGTCGGCCATGGACGTGCTTGGCGCCCAGCCCAGCTCTTCGCAGGTATTCGTGATTTTCGGCACGCGGTTCTGCACGTCCTGGTAGCCGGCGCCGTAGTAGGCACCCGAGGTCGTTTCCACGATTTTCACGTGTTTCGCGCCTTCGGCGTATTCCGGATATTCGGCAGCCAGGGTCAGCATCATGCCGGCCAGGTCGCGGATCGAGTAATTGTTGACCGGATTGCCAATGTTGTAAATCTTGCCGCTGGCGATGCCGTTCTTGTTGGCGATGATGCGGATCAAGGCGTCGATGCCGTCGTCGATGTAGGTGAACGCGCGTTTCTGCGCGCCGCCGTCGACCAGCGAGATGTTTTCGCCGCGCACGATATGGCCGAAGAATTGCGTCACCACGCGCGAGGAACCTTCTTTTGGCGTGTGGATCGAGTCCAGGCCGGCGCCGATCCAGTTGAATGGACGGAACAGGGTGAAGTTCAAGCCTTCCATGCCGTAGCCCCAGATCACGCGGTCCATCAGCTGCTTGGCGTTGGAATAGATCCAGCGCGGCTTGTTGATCGGGCCGCAGATCAGTTCCGAGTTTTCCGGGTCGAATTCCTCGTCGTGGCACATGCCATACACTTCCGAGGTCGACGGGAAGACCAGATGCTTGCCGTACTTGGCGGCCGAGCGCACGATCGGCAGGTTGGCTTCGAAGTCCAGTTCGAACACGCGCAGCGGCTGCTTGACGTAGGTCGATGGCGTGGCGATGGCCACCAGAGGCAGGATCACATCGCATTTCTTGATGTGGTATTCGACCCATTCCTTGTTGATCGTGATGTCGCCTTCGAAGAAGTGCATGCGCGACTTGTAGTTATCGTCGTCCAGCAATTCCGTGATGCGGTCCGTGTTCATGTCCATGCCATAGACATGCCAGTCGGTGGTTTCCAGGATGCGCTTGGACAGGTGGTGGCCGATGAAGCCGTTGACGCCTAAGATGAGGACTTTTTTCATGTGAGATTCTCTTGAGTGATATCAGTGTGTGCTGACGTGGGTGGTCAGACTTGCTTGCAATTGCTGAGCCGAAATCGGCTCCCCGGCAGCCCTCAGCGCGGAAATGGCCAGCATGCGGCCGTCTCCGCAGACGCCAAAGATGCAATTATCCACTACCGCCAAGCCTGGTGGCAAACTTCCCGCAGGCTGTTTGCTCAAACGGGCTTTTTCGATGATGTAAACGACATTGTTGACTTCCGTGAAGGCGCCAGGGTAGGGGGGCGCGACGGCGCGGTGCAGGTTGTAGACCTGCTGCGCCGGCAACTTCCAGTCGATGCGACCATCTTCCGGCGTGCGCCCGCCAAAGTAGCCGCCCTGGCTTAAATCGTTCAACTGGCGCGGCGCCGTGCCATCGAGCAAGGCCGGCAGCACGCCCCACAGGGTTTGCTCCGCCGCCACGGTGACCTTGCCGAAGACTTCGAAGGCCGTGTCGTCGGGCAGGATGGGCACGGCCGTCTGCGCCACGATGGCGCCCGCGTCCGGCTTGACGGTCATTTCATGCAGGGTGGCGCCCGTCTGCGTGGCGCCGTGCAGCACGGCCCAGTTGACGGGCGCGCGGCCGCGAAATTGCGGCAGCAGCGAGCCGTGCATATTGTAGGCCGGGGCGACTTCCAAGATGCTAGCCGGCAGCATGTGGCGGTAGTAAAAGCTGAACAGCATGTCCGGCCTGGCCGCCCGCACCTGCGCCAGCAGGTCCGGTGCGCGGGCGTCGCCCGGCGTGATGTACGGGATGCCTTCCTCGCGGCACAGGCTGGCGACGGAGTCGAACCACAGGTTTTCCGTCGGGCTGTCTTCGTGCGTGACGACCAGGGCGATGTCGACGCCGCCCGCCAGCAGCACCTTGATGCAGCGCACGCCCACACTGTGGTAGCCGAAGACGACGGCGCGTGGCGCGGCCATCAGCGGGCCACCTGGCGTTTTTCCAGGCGCACGTGCGGCTCGGCTTCCGCTTCCGCCTGGGCCATGCCGTCCTGCAAGATGGTTTGCACCACGTAGCGGGGACGCGCGCGCACCTGCTGGAAGATGCGGCCCACGTATTCGCCCACCAGGCCGATGCCGAACAGGATCACGCCCATGAAGAAGAAGGCGATGGCAAACAGGGTGAACACGCCTTCGGCTTCCGCGCCCAGCAGGAAGCGGCGGATCAGCAGATACACCACCAGCAGGGCGGAACTGGCCGACAGCATCATGCCCAGCATGGAAAAGATTTGCAGCGGAATCAGGGAAAAGCCCGTGACCAGGTCGAAATTCAGGCGGATCAGGCTGTACAGCGAGTATTTCGACTCGCCGGCCGCCCGTTCCTCATGCTCGACGGTAATTTCCGTGGGCTTGCGGGCGAAGGTGTACGCCAGTGCGGGCACGAAAGTATTGACCTCGGCGCACTGGTTGACCAGGTCGATCACATTGCGGCCGTAGGCGCGCAGCATGTTGCCCTGGTCGGTGATCTTGATGTTGGTGATGCGTTCGCGCAAGCGGTTCATCATCTTCGAGGCCAGCGTGCGCCAGGCGGAATCTTGCCGCTTGCGCCGGATCGAACCCACGTAATCGTAGCCTTCGCGCATCTTCGCCACCAGGTTGCCGATTTCCTCGGGCGGATTTTGCAGGTCGGCGTCGAGCGTGATCATGATCTGCCCGCGCGACGCTTCGAAGCCGGCCAGGATGGCCATGTGCTGGCCATAGTTGCCGTTGAACAAAATCACGCGCGTGACGTCGGGGCGCTGGCGGAACTGCTCGGCCAGGATGGACACCGAGTTGTCGCGGCTGCCGTCATTGATGAAGAGGATCTCGTAGCTCGTCTGCAGGGCGTCGAGGGCCGGATACAGGCGCGCGAACAGGCTGGCCAGGCCATCCTGTTCGTTGTAGATTGGAATGATAATGGACAGTTCAGGTTTCATCGGCACGCTGCTCACTTGATGAGTATGGATTTGACGGTGGCGACGGCGCGTTCCACGTCCTGTTTCGTCATGGCGTAGAACATGGGCAAGGTCACGGTCAGGCGGCCGATCTTTTCCGAGACGGGGAACATGCCTTCGGTAAAGCCGCGTTCGCGGTACAGGGTAAACAGGTGGATCGGTGCGTAATGATAGCCCGTTCCCACGTTTTGCTGCGCCATGGCCTGCATGAAAGCGGCGCGCGTGCCGGGGCCATTGTCGGGCAGGATGATCTGGAACAAATGCCAGTTGCTGTTGTCAAAATCCTGCACGGGCAGCTGGGCGCCGCTGGCCGCTTCGAAATCGCTGCCGAACTGCTCGAAATAGTGGCGTGCCAGCGCGCGGCGGTGTGCCGTGATGGCCTCGATATTGGCGAACTGGCCCAGGCCGATGGCGGCCATGATGTCGCTCATGTTGTATTTGCCACCCAGCACGTCGACATCGATGCCGTCGACGCCGCTGCGCGTGACGCCTTGCAGGCGGAATTTTTCGGCCAGGCGAGCTTCTTCCAGGTTGTTCAGCACCAGCGCGCCGCCTTCGCCCGTGGTGATGTTCTTGTTGGCCTGGAAGCTGAACGAGACGAAGTCGCCGAACGCGCCGATGCGCTTGCCTTTCCATTCGGAGCCGAAGGCTTGCGCCGCGTCTTCCACGACGCGCAGCTTGTATTTGTCGGCGATGGCATACAAACGGTCCATGTCGACGGGCAAGCCGGACAGGTAGACGGGAATGATGGCCTTGGTGCGCGGGGTAATGGCCGCTTCCAGCTTGTCGAGGTCGATATTGCGCGTGACGGGATCGATATCGGCGAAGACGGGCGTGGCGCCCACTTCGATGATGACGTTGGCCGTCGCGACCCACGAGACGGGCGTCGTGATGACTTCGTCGCCGGGGCCGATGCCGGCGATGCGCAGCGCGATTTCCATGGTGCAGGTGCCCGAGTTGAAGGTGCGCACGGGGCGCCCGCCGAAGTACTCGGACAGCTGGGCTTCGAAGGCTTGCACTTTCGGTCCGCTGGTGATCCAGCCGGAGCGCAGCACCTCGCCCACGGCGGCGATGGTCGCTTCATCGATGGTGGGCTTGGAAAAAGGCAAAAAGGGCAGGGTAGAGGTCATGGGCGCGGTTCTTGAGTAAATGTGATTCGGCGTCGCACAAGCCGCCGGCGCGTTCCACTTGCGCAGGCAGGCATGGCTATTCTATAGCGTTAATCTGGCGGCACAGCCGGTTCAGCGGGAAAAATCATGCTGATGCGGGGGCGGGGCAAGCTGGCCGGGGGCGCGACGGCTTGTGCCGCGCGCCCCTTGTTCATTGTTTATTGATTGGCGATGGCCATGCGGCGCGCATCCTGGGCGATCACCCGCATGGGAACGCCGCGTTGCTGCAGTTCCTTGTAGCGGTTCAGGCTGATGATGGCCACGTCGCGTACGCCGGCATTGGCATCGTTTGTCCATTGCGTGATGAAAGCCTCGATGGTCGGGATGGACAGTTCCGGCTGCTGTTTCAGGCCGAACGTGAACTCATCCCAGTAATCGACGAGGATCACGGGCCGCTGCAAATAATACGTCAGCGACTGTTCATAGATGCCTACCGAATAGAGCTTGGTATCGGCCGCCAGTTCGGCCTGGATCTGCGGCAGCATGTCGGTGCCCGCGCGGTTCTGGCCATACAGTTCGGAGCCGGCCAGGATGCAGTGCGTGGCCAGGAAGCCGGCGCCAGCGATGGTCAGCACGGTCATGTCGCGGCGCAGCTGGCGCGCATGCAGCAGGGCCAGCGCGCCGCCGGCCAGGGCGAAGAAGCCGGCCGCCATCAGCCATGGCTGGTAGCCTTTCAACGCGATCAGGGCGGCCGGATCGCGCGCGCTGGCCTTGCCGAAGGCGATCGGTCCGCCGATCAGGATCGCCGCGCCCAGCACGCACAGCAGGCTGGCGGCCAGCACGCGCTGGCGGCGCGAGGCCGATTCCAGGAACAGCGCGATCAGCAGCGCCAGCGCCGGGAAGATGGGCACGATGTAGCCGGGCAGCTTGGAGGTCGAGTAGCTGAAGAAGAAGAAAATGAACACGGCCCAGATCAGCAGCATCAAACGGGGCTGGAAGGCACCGTCCTGGCGCTTGAAGGCGGCGGCGATGCTTTGCGGCAGCACGCCTATCCATGGCAGGATGCCCGGGATCAGCAGCACCAGGAAGTAGTACCAGGCGCCTTCGCGCTTGTGGCCCTTCATCAGGAAGCGCTGGAAATGCTCGTGGACAAAGAAGAAATACGGCTGCTCGGGATTGCGCAGGGCCACCAGCACGAACCATGGCGCGGCGATGGCGAAAAATACCAGCAAGCCCTTAACCAGGTGCAAGCGCGTCCAGATGCGCCAGTCGCGCGCCAGCAGCGAGTACAGCACCAGCACGGCGCCCGGCAGCACGATGCCGATCAGGCCCTTGGCCAGCACGGCCAGCGCCATGCCGGCCCAGCACACCAGCATCCAGTTGCGGCGTTCGGCTTCGGTCGCCTCGTCGCGCTGGGCCACCAGCAGGCTGGCCAGGGTAATCGTCATCATGCCCGACAGGCCCATGTCCAGCGAATTGATCTGGCCCGAAGCGAGCCAGAACAGGCTCGACGCCAGCACCAGGCCCGCATACAGGCCCACGCGCGGACCGAAGACGCGCTTGCCGGCGTACGCCGTCATGCAGACGCCGATGATGCCGCACAATCCCGTCCACAGCCGCGCCTGCCATTCGCCGAGGCCGAAGGCGGCGAAGGTCAGCGCGTTCATCCAGGTTTGCAGCGGCGGCTTTTCAAAGTACTTGATGCCGTTCAGGCGCGTGGTGACCCAGTCGCCCGTGACGAACATTTCGCGCGCCATCTCGGCATAGCGTCCCTCGTCGGGCGGCACCAGCGTGCGGATGCCCAGCGCGTACAGGGTCACGACGATGAAGATGCCGAGCAGGGACCACATCAGCACGCGCGAAGCGTGCAGTTCGTTCACATTGATTTTCATGCCGCCTTGCCTGCGCCTGGTGCCAGGATCAGGGCCAGCGTGACTTTGCGGCCTTCGCCCATGAGGATATTGTAGGTGCGGCAGGCGGCCTGGCTATCCATGCATTCGACGCCGATGCGGCGCATGGTCAGCGCGGCCGTCAGCTTGGGATGCACGAAGCGCTGGCGTTCGCCCGTGCCGAGGATCACAACGTCGGGGGCGTCCGCGAGGATTTGCGCGAAATGCGCCTCGCTCAACTGCTCGAAACTGGCCACTTCCCAGGCGCGCGGCGGCGCTTCCGGCATAACGATCAGGCTATAGTCATACGGCTGGGCATTGATTTCCACGCCATTTTCATCGTAGCCTGTGACGGTTTGGTATTGTTGGGTGCTGCTGGCATGAAGTTTCATGGCGATTCTGGGGGCTGGTCGTGTCGGTTGATCGGTGCGCGCGCTGTCCGGATGCGCGTTGCGGCCAAGGGCGTTAGCATGCCATAAATGACAGAAAAGAGCGACTGAAAAGCAACATCCTTTCCAATTTGCAATCTTCGCGGCGATGTTGGCAAACGGCGCTTGTCATGGTAGTGGTCAAAGATTAAGGGAAGATGAAGATGGCGCGGCGGGAAATGCCCGCATGCGCCGCCAGGCGTGGCATAAATGGCGCGAAATGCTGCTTTTCGCCATGTTTAATTTGATAAAATGGCCTGCTTTCGGCGAGAATGGTTGTTTTCACATTGCAGTCTCACGGGTTCACAGTTCTGGCGCGGCTATCATGCTGCAAGCGTAGGCCGGCCGCGCCGCATCACGACAGGGATTTATTTTGCGACCGATTCAGAAATCGAATAAATTGGCGGACGTCTGCTACGACATCCGCGGTCCGGTCCTGGAAAAATCCAGGCAAATGGAAGAAGAAGGCCACAAGATCACCAAGCTCAATATCGGCAATCTGGCCGTGTTCGGCTTTGATCCACCGGACGAGATCGTGCGCGACATGATGCTCAATCTGCAGAACGCCGCCGGATATACGGATTCGAAGGGCATGTTTGCGCCGCGCAAGGCCGTCATGCACTATACGCAGAGCAAGAATATCGCCGGCGTCACCATCGATGACATCTACCTGGGCAATGGCGCCTCCGAGCTCATCGTCATGTCGATGAACGCCCTGCTCAACAGCGGCGACGAAGTGCTGGTGCCGGCGCCCGACTATCCGCTGTGGACGGCCGCCGTCAGCTTGTCTGGCGGCAACCCCGTGCATTATGTGTGCGATGAGCAGAACGAGTGGTATCCCGACATCGACGACATGCGCCGCAAGATCACGCCGCACACGAAAGCCATCGTCGTCATCAACCCGAACAATCCCACCGGCGCGCTGTATCCGGTGGAAGTGCTGCTGCAGATCGTCGAACTGGCGCGCCAGCATCAATTGATCATTTTCGCCGACGAGATTTACGACAAGGTGCTGTACGACGAAGCCGAGCACGTGTCGATCGCCTCGCTGGCCGACGACGTGCTGTTCATCACCATGAACGGCCTGTCGAAGAATTACCGCTCCTGCGGCTACCGGTCCGGCTGGATGGTGGTCTCGGGCGAAAAGCGGCACGCCAAGGATTACATCGAAGGCCTCAACATGCTGGCCTCGATGCGGCTATGCGCCAACGCGCCGGGGCAGTTTGCCATCCAGACGGCGCTCGGCGGCTACCAGAGCATACAAGACCTGGTGGGGCCTGGCGGGCGCCTGTTGAAACAGCGCGACCTGGCGCACAAGCTGCTGACCGATATTCCGGGCGTCACCTGTGTCAAGCCGAAGGCCGCGCTGTACATGTTCCCGCGCCTGGACCCGGCCATCTACCCGATCGCCGACGACCAGCAGTTTGCCTATGAATTGCTGGCCGAAGCGAAGGTCCTGATCGTGCAGGGCACGGGCTTCAACTGGATCGCGCCCGACCACTTCCGCGTCGTGTTCCTGCCCAATTCCGATGACCTGACCGAGGCCATGGGCCGCATCGCGCGCTTCCTCGAAGGTTACCGCAAGCGACACAGCCGGGGCTGAGCCGGCCAGCAGCAATCTCGATCAACCATACCGATCAACCTGGCGCCGCATGCTGCGGCGCCACTTAATGAGCAGTCAAGCACACTATGAAATCCATCAAGATCGGCCTGCTGGGCCTGGGCAACGTCGGCTACGGCACGTTCAGCGTCCTGCAACGCAACCAGGAAGAAATCAAGCGCCGCGCGGGCCGCGGCATTGAAGTCGTCGCCGTCGCCGTGCGCGACGTGGCGCGCGCCGAGGCGCTCGTCGCCGGCGCCTGCAAGGTCGTCAACGACCCCGCCATCATCGTCAACGATCCCGAGATCGACATCGTCGTCGAACTGATCGGCGGCTACGACCTGTCGAAAACCCTGGTGATGCAGGCGATCGCCAACGGCAAGCACGTGGTCACGGCCAACAAGGCCCTGCTGGCCGTGCATGGCAATGAAATCTTCGCCGCCGCCCAGGACAAGGGCGTGATGGTGGCCTTCGAGGCGGCTGTCGCCGGCGGCATCCCCATCATCAAGGCGCTGCGCGAAGGCTTGACGGCCAACCGCATCGAATGGATCGCCGGCATCATCAACGGCACCACCAACTTCATCCTGTCCGAGATGCGCGACAAGGGCCTGGATTTTGCCACCGTGCTGAAACAGGCGCAGGAACTGGGCTATGCGGAAGCCGATCCCACCTTCGACATCGAGGGCGTCGACGCCGCGCACAAGGCCACCATCATGTCGGCCATCGCCTTCGGCATCCCGGTGCAGTTCGACAAGGCCTACGTGGAAGGCATCAGCAACCTCAATGCCGTCGACATCCGCTATGCCGAGCAGCTGGGCTACCGCATCAAGCTGCTGGGCATCACCAAGCGCACCACCGTCAATGGCGTGGAAGGCATCGAACTGCGCGTGCACCCGACCCTGATTCCAGCCAAGCGCCTGATCGCCAACGTCGAAGGCGCGATGAACGCGGTGCTGGTGCACGGCGACGCCGTCGGCGCCAGCCTGTATTCGGGCCGCGGCGCGGGCGCCGAGCCGACCGCCTCGTCGGTGATCGCCGACCTGGTCGACATCACCCGCCTGGCGACGGCCGACCCGGAACACCGCGTGCCGCACCTGGCATTCCAGCCGAACGCGATGACCAACATTGAAATTTTGCCAATGTCGGAAATCACCACCAGCTACTACTTGCGCATGCACGTGGCCGACCAGCCGGGCGTGCTGGCCGACCTGACGCGCATCCTGGCCGAACGCGGCATCTCGATCGACGCCATGCTGCAAAAAGAGCCGGCCGAGGGCGAGACGCACACGGACATCATCATGCTGACGCACCAGACGCAGGAAAAGAATGTCACGGCCGCCATCGAAAAGATGGAAGCCTTGAACAGCGTGGTGGGCACCGTCACCAAGATCCGCCTGGAAAACCTCAGCTGATCGTTTTCATCGAGCCATGCAAAACGGCGCCCTCGGGCGCCGTTTTTTCATTCGATGACTGTCTTAATGCCGCGGTACTTCGGGCGCGCCGACGGGCCCCACGTCCATGCCGTCATAGCTGGCCAGCTGGTTTTCCTGCGCAAACGCCATCAGTTCGCCATTGCGCGCGTGCAGGCTGTCGACGCCGTGCACTTCGGCCTTTTCCACGTGCAGCACCCACACGGGCGCGGCGGCCGGGTCATCCAGTTCGGGCTGGTACAGTTCCACCGGACGGTAGCCCTGTACGGCCAGCAGGGCGGCTGCCTGCTCCAGCGGCGCGGAAGTGGGGTTGGTAAAGTAATAACCCCACAGCAGCGGCTGGGACAAATCCCATGGCGCGTTCTCGGCGATATTGGCAAACAGTTCGGTTACGTCGTCTTTGGTCATCATGGCAAGGTGCCTTCCTTAAAGTCTCAGGGCGAGATAGTAGCATCGACTGGCGCTGCGCCAAAATGCACGCTGACCTTCAGCCCCTGGCCATTCGCCGCTGCCGCCAGTTCCAGGCGCGCGCCATGCAGGGCGGCGATGTCGCGCACGATGGCCAGGCCCAGGCCGGCGCCGCCGGGATTGCTCTCGAGCGCCGCGCCCACGCGGTAAAACGGTGTAAACACGCGCTCGCGCTCCGATGGTGCGATGCCGGGCCCGCTGTCTTCCACTTCCAGCACCGTTGCGTTTTCATGCCCGCCCGCGCGCACGCGCAAGACCACGCTGCCGCCCGCTGGCGTGTAGCGCAGGGCATTGTCGACCAGGTTCGCCACCAGTTCATGCAGCAGCAGGCCCTGGCCATGCACGGGGGCTTCGTCCGGCGCTTCGAGCGACAGGTCGATATTCCTGGCGACGGCGGCCATGGCCATTTCCAGCCCCACCTGCTGCGCCACGTCGCGCAGGGGCACGGTATGCATCGCCAGGTTCTCGCCGCCATGTTCGATGCGCGCCAGGGTCAGGAGGCGGTTGGCCAGCAGCACGGTCGAATCGGTGGTGGCGGCGATCGAGCGCACGATGTCGCGCAGGGCTGCCATGTCCTGCGGCGCCGCGCCCTGGCGGTCGCATTCGCGCAAGGCCAGTTCGGCCTGGGTTTTCAGCACCGTCAGCGGCGTGCGCAGCTGGTGCGAGGCGTCGGCGATGAAGCGGCGCTGGCTGGCGATCAGCTGCTGCAGGCGCGACATGGAGCCGTTCATGGCGCTCACCAGCGGGCGCATTTCCTTGTGCACGAGCGTGGGATCGACGTCGGACAGGTCGGACAGGGCGCGCGTCTCGACTTCCGTTTTCAGGCGCATCAGCGGCTGCAGCACCAGGCGCACGGCGAACCACACGAGCGCGCCCATCACCAGGATCATGGCCGCCTGCCAGCTCAGGGTGTCGAACAGGATCTGGTTCGACAGGCCGCGCCGGGCATCGAGCGTCTCGGCCACCTGGATCAGGGCGATGCCGCGCATCGAATCGTCATACACGGGCTGCAGCAGGGCGGCGATGCGTATCGGCTTGCCGTGGTAGTCGGCGTGGTAGAAGCGTACCAGGGCCGGATAATTCTGCGAGCGGGGCACGTTCTTGGGCACGGGCGGCAGGTCGCCGTAGCCGGAGACCAGCTCGCCGTTGATGCCCGTGACCTTGTAGTAGATGCGTCCCAGCGTGTCGGTCTCGAAGCTGTCGAGCGCCACGTAGGGCACTTCGGCCACCACCTTGCCGCCGACGATGGAGACGCGTTCGGCCAGCGCGCGCGTCGACGCCAGCAGCGAGCGGTCGTAGGCCATGTCGGCCGCATCGAGCGCGTTGCGGTACACGAAGACGGCATCGAGCAGCACCAGCATCACCAGCGGGATGAGCAGCCAGCGCAGCAGCTGGCTGCGCAGGCTGCCCAGCGGCCGGCCGTTTGCCCAGCGCCGGCGCAGGCGTTCGAGCAGCGGTGTGCGCCGGTGCTGCATGGCGGCGCTCATTTCGGCGCGGCTGGCGCCATTGCGCTGCGCGGCTGCAGCAGGTAGCCGATGCCGCGCAGGGTGGTGATGACGGCGCCGTCGGGCGAACCGGCTTCCACGCCATTTTCCAGCTTCTTGCGCACGCGGTGGATGTACAGTTCGATGGCGTCCAGGTTGGCGTCGTCGGCCAGCGCGAACACTTCGTCGAACAGCTTTTCCTTCGAGACGGCGCGCCCCGAGCGCGTGATCAGCGCTTCGAGCACCGCGTGCTCGCGCGGCGTCAGGGCCAGCGCCGCGCCGCCATAGCTGAACATGCGCGTGACGGTGTCGAAACTGAGCGCGCCGCACGCATGCACGAGCGCTTCGTTGCCCTGGCTGCGGCGCAGCAGGGCTTTGACGCGCGCTTCCAGTTCGGCCAGCTCGAACGGCTTGGCCATGTAGTCGTCCGCGCCCAGGTTCAGGCCCTGCACTTTTTCATCCAGGCCGCCGCGCGCCGTGAGTATCATGACGGGTGTCTTGCCGCGCGTGCCGCCGCGCGCGCGCAGGCGGCGCAGCACGTCCAGGCCGTCCATCTTCGGCAAGGTCAGGTCGAGCAGCACCAATGAGTATTCCTGCGTGTGCAGCAGGGCGTCGGCATCGGCGCCGTTGTGGGCCGTCTCCACCGTCAGGTGCGCGTCGCGCAGGGCCTTTGCCAGCCAGTGCGACAGCTCCAGATGGTCTTCCACTAATAATATGCGCATGGTCTCCGCCATTCGTTTGAATGGGTGCAGTGTAAGCCTGCCGGCGGGCAGGCGATGAATATGTTGATGTCCATTGTGGCTGGCCGGCGACACCCGCGAGTCTGAAAGCGAATTGAAAGGATGGCGCTCATATAGTGTGATCCTGATTCATGAAATTGATCAGGCATATCACTAATAACTATATCTTAGGGAGACACGCTACATGAAGAAAACCGCATTCTCGCTGGCCGCCATGGCAGTCCTGGCCACCGCCGGCAGCGCCCAGGCGCAGTCGAACGTCACGCTGTACGGCCGTCTCGACGCCGGCATCAGCAACACCAGCAACGCCGGTCCGAACAAAAGCTCGTCCACGCAAGTCAGTTCGGGCGGCATGAATACGTCGCGCTGGGGCATCCTGGGCAGCGAAGACCTGGGCGGCGGCCTGAAAGCCGTGTTCAACCTGGAAGGCGGCATTCTCGTCGACACGGGCGCCGCCGATGGCGCGCTGTTCAAGCGCCAGGCCAACGTGGGCCTGGAAGGCGCATTCGGCCGCGTCGTGCTGGGCCGCTCCTTCACCACCGTGTACGACTTCGTGCTGCCGTTCGACCCGATGGCGTATGCGCCGTTCTACTCGTGGGCCACCTCGGGCAATGCGACGGGTCCCAGCAAGTACGGCATGACGACCGCCTTCGACAACATGGTCAAGTACTCGGGCAAGACGGGTGACTTCAGCTATGGCGCATCGTACGGCTTCGGCGAGCAGTCGACGGGCAATTCGGACAGCGCCAAGCTGTCCACGGCCGTCACGTATAAAACGGGTCCCGTCAGCCTGCTGGCCACGTATGAGCGGGTCAATGGCAATGCCATCGCCGGCGGCGCGCGCGACAAGAACGTCGTGTACCACCTGGGCGCCATGTACGACGACGGCCCGTGGAAGGTGCAGGCGGCGGCGCGCGACTACAAGCTTGACCCGGCAGCAGCCGGCAAGCCTGACGTGCGCGGCACCCTGTACTGGGGCGGCGTCAGCTACAAGACCACGCCGGTGATCACGCTGACGGGCGTGATTTACTACCAGGACGTGAAAAACGTGGCCGCCAACCTCGACGCCGACCCGATCATGTACGTGGCGCGCGTGCGCTATGCCCTGTCCAAGCGCACCGACCTGTATGTGGCCGGCGCCTATGCCAAGGCCAAGCACAATCAGCTGGTCAGCCTGTCGCGCGACGACGCCGGTTTCGGCGATACGCAGCGCGGCCTGATCGCCGGCATCCAGCACCGCTTCTAAGCCATGGCCATGCCGCGCTCCCTGTTCCTGTTCCTGTCCCTGTGCTGCCTGTTGCCCGCCATCGCGGCGGCGCAGGCCAGCGCGTCCGCGCCGGCCGAGTGCGTGGTGCCGTCCAAGCCGGGCGGCGCCATGGACCTGACGTGCAAGCTGGCGAAAAAAGGCCTGGCGCAGGAAGGCGCGGCAGCAGCCATGGCGCCGATGCGCATCAGCTACCTGCCGGGCGGCATCGGCGCCGTGGCCTGGCATTCGATGGCCTCGCAGCGCCGCCGCGCCGAACCCAATACGCTGGTGGCCTTCTCGGGCGGCTCGCTGCTCAATCTGGCGCAGGGCAAGTTCGGCAACGCCAAGGCGGGCGACGTGCGCTGGGTGGCGGCCGTGGGGGCCGACTACGGCATGATCGCCGTGCGCAGCGATTCGCCGTACAAGACCTTGGCCGACCTGATCGCCGCCTTGCGCCAGCATCCGGACAAGGTGCTGATCGGCGTTTCCGGCACCATCGGCAGTCAGGACTGGCTGAAGATGGCGCTGGTGGCGCGCCATGCGGGCATCGACCCGAAGGTGCTGCGCTTCGTCGCGCTGGAAGGGGGCGGCGAAGTGTTTACGGCCATGCAGGCGGACTACGTGCAGGTGGTCTCGGGCGACACGTCCGAAGCCACCCTGAACGCCGGCGCCAACCATGCGCGCGTGCTGGCGGTGCTGGCGGAAAAGCGCCTGCCTGGCGTGCTGGCCGGCGTGCCGACGGCGCGCGAGCAGGGCGTCGACGTGGTCTGGCCCATCATCCGCGGCGTGTGGATGGGGCCGCAGGTGCCCGAGGCCGACTACCAGCGCTGGGTGGCCACCTTCGAGCGCGCCATGGCCACGCCGCAGTTCGCCGAATGGCGCGCGCAGGCGGGCCTGTACCCATTCGCCCTGACGGGACCGAAGCTGACGGCGTACGTCAGGAAAGCGGTCGACGACTATGCGCGGCAAGCCACCGAGCTTGGCCTGATGCGCTGAACACATTGATTTAAAACATATTCACAGACGGAGACAACCCATGCACACCAAGACCATCCTCAGCATCGCCATGGCCGGCGCCTTTGCCACCCTGGCCGGCGCCGCCTTCGCGCAAGTGCCGCCCGGTTATCCGGCCGACTACCAGAAGATCATCGACGCCGCCAAGAAGGAAGGCAAGGTGGTGATCTACAGCGCCACCGACAGCAAGGCCGCCGCGCCGCTGATCAAGGATTTCAGCGCCCTGTACCCAGGCATCTCCGTCGAATACAACGACATGAATTCCACCGAAGTGTACAACCGCTTCATTTCCGAAGTGGCGGCGGGCGGCAACACGGCCGACGTGATGTGGTCGTCGGCGATGGACTTGCAGATGCGCCTGGCCTCGGACGGCTACGCGCTGAAATACAAGTCCGTGGAAGCGGCCAAGATTCCCGGCTGGGCCATGTGGGATGACCAGGCTTACGGCACCACGTTCGAGCCGGCAGCCATCGTCTACAACAAGCGCCTGCTCGATCCGAAGGAAGTGCCGAAGAACCATGACGATTTCGTCAAGCTGATCGCCACGCCGAAATTCAAGGACAAGGTCACCACCTACGATATCGAAAAATCGGGCGTGGGCTTCATGTTCATGGCGCAGGATGCGAAGGAATATCCGCAGTTCCTGGCGCTGCAAAACGCGTTTGGCACGGCCAAGGTGCGCGTGCAGTCGTCGACGGGCACCATGATGGAGCGCATTTCGTCCGGCGAAAACCTGATCGGCTACAACGTGCTGGGCTCTTACGCCCTGGTGCGCGCCAAGACCGACCCGTCGATCGGCGTCGTGCTGCCCAAGGATTACACCTTGATCCTGTCGCGCGTGCAGTTCATCAACAAGAACGCGAAGAACGTCAACGCCGGCAAGCTGTGGCTCGACTACGTGCTGTCGCACCGCGGCCAGACCATCATCTCGAACGGCGCCAAGCTGTTTGCCATCCGCGCCGACGTGACGGGCGAGACGACTTCGGCGGACCTGATCAAGGAAATCGGCGCGGCCAACGTCAAGCCGATTCCCGTGCACCCGATCATCCTGCAATTCCTGGGACCGGCCAAGCGCATGGCCTTCCTGAAGCAGTGGAAAGAGACAGCCGGCAAGAAGTAAGAATAGCCAATGCCGTCTTGGCCGCCCGCGAGCCTGGCTTGCGGGCGCACGCCGCACCCTTCATACACTGGATTCATCATGCAAACTGCTATCTTGCCGCTGCCTGCACGGTCGCGCTCTCCCTTGTCGCGCCTGAACTGGCCGCGCGGCGTGGTCGTGGCGATCACCCTGGTCGCCATTTTCCTGCCGCTGTTCCTGATTTTTTACCAGAGCTTTTTGAACGCGCCCTTCTTCATGCCGGTGCGCGAATTCGGCTTTGATTCCTACCGTTTCATCTTCGATGATCCCGATTTTTCGATGGCCTTCAAGAATGGCCTGATGCTCGCCTTCGGCCTGACCGTCATCGCCGTGCCGCTGGGCGGCATGCTGGCCTTTCTGATGGTGCGCACCGATTTGCCCGGCCGCGGCTGGGTGGCGCCCATGCTGCTGGTGCCGATTTTTGTGTCGCCGATGGTGATGGGCTTCGGCTACGTCGTCTCGATGGGGCCGGTCGGCTTTTATTCGATCTGGGCCAAGGAGCTGATCGGCTTCGTGCCCTGGAATATCTATTCGTTCACCAGCATCGTCATCATCGCCGGCCTGACGCACGTGCCGCACGTGTACCTGTATGCGTCGTCGGCGCTGAAAAGCCTGGGTTCGGACGTGGAGGAGGCGGCCCGCGTGGCCGGCGCCTCGCCGGTGCAGGTGATGATGAATGTGTCGCTGCCGATGATCATGCCGGCGCTGGCGTATGCGGGCGTGCTGGTGTTCTTCCTCGGCTTCGAGGTGTTCGGCCTGGTGCTGGTGCTGGGCGACCCGGAAGGCCACCTGGTGCTGCCAACCTATCTGTACAAACTGACGAATAAACTGGGCACGCCGTCCTACCACCTGATGGCCGCCGTCGCCGTCTGCCTGGTGATGGTGACCATGCCGCTGGTGATGATACAGCGCTGGCTGCTCAAGTCGGCCAACAAGTACGTGTCGATCAAGGGCAAGGGCGCGCGCAGCAAGGCCATGCCGCTGGGCCGCTGGAAGTGGCTGGCGTTCGCCCTGCTGGCGGGCTGGCTGATCTTCACCATCATCCTGCCGTTGACGGGCATCGTGCTGCGCTCCTTCGTGCAGTACTGGGGCGAGGGCGTGCACCTGGCCGACGTGCTGACCCTGCAGCATTTCCGCGATATCTTCGACCAGCCGTCGCTGGTGCGCGGCATCGTCAACACCATCCTGATCGGCGTCGTCGGCGGCGCCCTGGCCGTCGGCTGCTACAGCTTCATCGCGCTGGCCATGCACCGCAAGCAGGATGGCATCACGCGTCTGCTCGACTACAGCGTGCTGGTGCCGCGCGCCGTGCCGGGCCTGCTGGCCGGCCTGTCCTTCCTGTGGGTGTTCCTCTTCGTGCCGGCCTGGCTCGACGGCATGCTCAAGGGCATGGACAACGGCGTGGCCCTGTGGCTCAGCGGCCATGTGATTCCCGTGCTGCGCGAACTGCGCTCGACCATCTTCGCCCTGTGGCTCGCGTATTCCGTGGTGTGGATGGCTTACGGCATGCGCCTGATCTCCACCGCGCTGCTGCAGGTGGGCCCGGAGCTGGAAGAGGCGGCGCGCGCCGTCGGCGCCAGCCGCGGCCAGGTGACGCGCGACGTCACCCTGCCGCTGATCAAATACGGCTTGCTGGGCGCGTGGCTGATGGTCTTCCTGATCTTCGAGCGCGAATATTCGACGGGCGTGTACCTGCTCTCGCCGGGCACGGAAGTGATCGGCGCCATGCTGGTATCGCTGTGGGCAGGCGGCTCGACCGACTTGGTGGCGGCGCTGTCCTTCATCAACATCACCCTGGTGGCCATCGGCCTGGGCATCGCGCTGCGCTTTGGCGTGAAGTTACATAACTAATTAGAGACTGAGACAAGATCATGAATGAACTGACCGTCAATGAGCTGCACCTGGACTATGGCACCGGCGCCTCCGCCAACCCGATCCTGAAGGGCGTCTCGATGCACCTGAAAAAAGGCGAAGTGGTCGCCTTGCTGGGGCCTTCGGGCAGCGGCAAGACCACCTTGCTGCGCGCCGTCGCCGGGCTGGAAAGCCCGAAGGCGGGCACCATCCAGATCGGCGAGCGCAATGTCTACGATGGCGCCAGGCACTTCGAGATGCCGGCCGAGCAGCGCAACCTGGGCCTGGTATTCCAGTCCTACGCGCTGTGGCCGCACAAGACCGTCTTCGACAACGTCGCCTACGGCCTCAAGCTGCGCAAGATGGGCACGAGCGATATCGCCGGGCGCGTGAAGGAAGTGCTGACGCAGCTGGGCCTGGGACATCTGGGCGAGCGCTATCCGCACCAGTTGTCCGGCGGCCAGCAGCAGCGCGTGGCGATTGCCCGTGCGCTGGTGTACAACCCGCCCGTGATCCTGCTCGACGAGCCGCTGTCGAACCTGGATGCCAAGCTGCGCGAGGAGGCGCGGGCCTTTTTGCGCGAACTGATCGTGCGCCTGGGCCTGTCGGCGCTGATGGTGACGCATGACCAGGGTGAGGCGATGGCCATATCCGACCGTATCTTGCTGCTGAACAATGGCAAGATCGAGCAGCAGGGCACGCCGCAAAGCATGTATGAAACGCCCGATACCCTGTTCACGGCCGAATTCATGGGCAGTAACAACCGTCTGCCCGGCAAGGTGCTGCAGCGCGACGGCGGCGCCGTGCGCCTGCAGGTCGATGGCGCCACCATGCAGGGCGTGGCGCGCGGCGCCAATGTCGGCACGGAAGTGACCACCATGATCCGCGTCGAGGAAGTGAAAATCAGCGCCACGCAGGTGGACAACGCCATCGAACTGCCGCTGCTGACCTGCATGTACCTGGGCGACCGCTGGGAGTGCCTGTTCCAGCGGGGCGGCGCCGATAACATCAGCCTGCGCGCCTACTCGCGCCACAAGCTGGAAGCGGGCAAGTACTGGCTGCACATGCCTGCCGACAAGCTCTGGGTGTTTTAAGCGTGCCGTGGTGGCCGCGCTGGCGCGCCTTTTGCGCGGCGCTGGCCACGGGCTTGCTGGGCGCCGCCATCTGCCTGTGGCTGCACACGCCGCTGCCGTGGATGATCGGCCCCCTGTTCGCCACGGCCGCGCTGTGCCTGGCCGGGCGCGAACTGGCATGCCCCGTGCGCGTGCGCGAAGCGGGGCAGTGGGGCATCGGCACGGCGCTGGGCCTGTACTTCACGGCGCCGGTGCTGGCCGTGCTGCTGGACTTCACGCCGTGGATCGCCGCCGCCGTGCTGTTCGCGCTGGCGCTGGGCGGCGCTGGCGCGCTGCTGCTGCGGCGCCTCGCCGGTATCGACAGCGCCACCGCCTTTTTCGCCATGGCCGTCGGCGGCGCGTCGGAAATGGCCGTGCAGAGCGAGCGCCATGGCGCCGACGTGGGCAAGGTGGCGGCCGCGCACAGCCTGCGCATGATGCTGGTGGTGGCGACGATTCCGTTCGGCGTGCGCTACTGGGGCAGCCACGGCCTGGCCGAAGGGCATGAAAGCTTCGTGCCCGGCGCCGCGCTCGTCGACCCGGGCGGGCTGGCGCTGCTGGTGGCCGTCACCGTGCTGGCGGCCCTCGCGTTCAAGCGGGGCAAGCTGCCCAATGCCTGGGTCATCGGCCCGCTGCTGGCGGCGCTGCTGCTGACGGCCGGCGGCATTCACCTGTCGCGCCTGCCCGAGTGGATGATACGCGCGGGCCAGCTGTTCATCGGCATCGCGCTGGGCACGCGCTTCAGCCCCGCCTTTTTATACACGGCGCCCCGCTACCTGGCCAGCGTCGCGCTCTGCAGCATGGCGATGCTGCTGCTGGCGGCCGCCTTCGGCCTGGGCCTGGCCCACTGGCTGGGCATGCATCCCGGCACGGCCATCCTGGCCACGTCGCCGGGCGGCATCGCGGAAATGGCGCTGACGGCCAAGACCCTGCACCTGGGCGTGCCCATCGTCACGGCGTTTCACGTGGCGCGCATGGTGGTGCTGGTGCTGGCCATCGGGCCGCTGTTCCGCCTGCTGCGGCGGCCTTGGCCGGCTTAGTTGCGCACGACAATTTCCTGCACCTGCGGTTCGCGCTGGCGCACGAAGCGGGCGACGGCGTCGACGGTGACGGCGTCGATCTTGCCCGCCATGCGCCGCTCGAACGGGTGATCATCGAAGGCGATATTGGCGCGGAACATGCGCGCGCCCAGGCGGGTCGTGGCGGGAATGTTCAAGGTTTGCGGCATGAAGTCGACGCTGCGCAGCCAGCTTTGCGCTTCGGCGCGCGTCTCGATCTTGCCCGGCTCGACGCTGGCGGCGGCCAGGGTTTCCAGCAACCACTGATTCGAATTCTGGTATTTGGTGGAAAACGGATAGGCCAGCATATTGTAGTGCGCGTCATGCAGGCGCTTCGGCGTGTTGCTGGCCAGCAGGCGCACCAGTTGCTGCTGCGTGTCCTGGCCGGGAATCATGATCAGCGTTTCATACATGAACACATCATCCATGAAGAAATTACCCAAGCCTTCGTTGTACAGCGACGATTGCGCCGTGCCGCATTCATTGAGTTCATGCACCACCAGCCAGCGGCCTTTCGGATGATCGCGCCAGGCCAGCGCCATGTGCGAGTAGCGCACATTGTATTTCGACAAGTCCTGGCCGGCGCGCGCCACCAGCGCCACTTGCGCGCCTGACTTGTCGAGCGCCTGCAGGGTCTTTTGCGCCAGGTCCATCGATTGGACGAGCGTGGCGGCATCCGTGGGCTTTTCCTCGCACGAGCGTCCCGCATGGGCGGCGCCCGCCAGGGCCAGGCCGAGAACGATGACAGTCAGGCGTTTCATGGTGTTCACGCTTTCGAATGGTGAAGGATGGCATTGCCGGCCGCATTCGGCAGCCAAGCGATGGTCTTGCCCGACAGCACCAGCACGTGGCCCGTCGACACGGCGACCACCTCGACCACCGTGCCGGCCGCCAGCGACAGGCCCTGCGTGGCTTGCTTGCCCAGCTTGATGGACGCCGTGGCCGCCTGCGACGCGCCCCGGGCCGTGCTCTTGAGCACCAGCACGCTGCCGTCCGCCACGTCTTCCACCGCGTCGATGACGACAGTGCCGGCCTGCGCCAGCAGCGACATGGAGCCGACCAGCACGATGGCCGACGCCATGCTGGCATGGTCGGAAGCGTTGGTGGTATCGGAATTGGCCCCCTGCGCCAGCGGCGCCAGGGTGGCGGCGCACAGCAGGGTGGTGGCGAGCAGATGTGTCATGGAATGGTGGCTTTGCATGGAGATTTATACTTTGGAATGGTGCAGCAAGGCCTTGCCCAGTTCGTTCGGGATGAAGGCGATGGCCTTGCCGGACATCACCAGCATGTGGCCGGTCGACAGCGCCACCACGTTGACCACGGTGCCGGCGGCCAGCGACAGGCCCTTGGCCGCTTGCGTGCTCATCTGGATGGAGGCGCCACCCGCTTCGGACGCGCCCTTGAGTACGATGACGATGCCTTCGCCCACTGTTTCCACGCTGGCAACGACCACCTGGCCGGAAGCGACCAGCATCGACAGCGAACCGTCGACGACGACGGCGGAACCGTCGCTGAGGTTTTGCGAACCTTTCGACAGGTTTTCCGACGCGGCCGCATGGACCAGGCCGGGGGCGGCCACGAACAAGGTCAGCAGCGACAGGGACAGGCAGAGGGGCAGCAGGCGTTTCATGTGTTTCTCCTTCATGTGTGCCAAGTGGCAACGCCATCATTGTAGACTGTGGGCAATAGGTCAATGAAAACGCTACTCGTAGCGGGCGGGCATACCATAGGTAGCGTTTTGCGCTACTTTTTTGCTCCGCCGAAGCCATGAAATTTTATAAAGGAAGCGCATGCCGCAAACCCACGCCCTGATCGAGGCCCTGAAACGCCTGCTGAAAGCGCGCGCCGTCACGTATGCCGAACTGGCGCAGCGTATCGGCATGTCCGAAGCCAGCGTCAAGCGCATGTTCTCGCAGAAGCAATTTACCTTGCAGCGGCTGGACCAGATCCTGGTGGCCATCGGCAGCGATTTCCAGCAGCTGGCGCTGGCCGTGCAGGCGGCGCAGGCCACGCCTACCCTGATCACGGGCTTGACGTATGCGCAGGAGAAGGAAATCATCGAGGACACCCGGCTGTTCGTCGTGGCCGTCTCGGCCCTGAATTTGCTGCCGCTGGAACAGATCGTCGCCATCTACGACATCAGCGAAGCGCAAGCCGTGAAATACCTGCTGCGCCCCGATAAAATCGGTTTTCTGGAACTGCTGCCGAATAACCGGGTCAAACTGCTGGTGGCGCGCACGTTTGCGTGGATACCGAACGGTCCCATCCACACGTATTTCAAACAGGAAGCCTATGGCGACTATCTGAATGCACAATTCGATGGCGAAACGGAACTGCTGCGCCTGGTGAACGTGATGTTGTCGAAAAAATCTACGGCGGCCTTGCTGGAACGCCTGAAGCAGGTGGCGGTGGAGTTTTCCCAGCAACACCAGGAAGACGCGCGCCTGCCTGGCGATGAACGCCTGGCCATCAGCTTCATGCTGGCGGCGCGGCCATGGATGCCGCAAACGTTCAAGGCGCTGTTGCGGCAGTGAGGCAGCGAGTCAGTGAGGCAGCGGCTGCGCGCTGGTTTGCTGGCAGTGACGCGGGTAAGCCAGCAAGCACAGCTAGGCCACCTTTGGCCGCTAGTCGCGCTGGTTTTCGCTCTCCATTGCTTGCTTGCCCGCTTGTGGTTCCTGTTTCTCCTGTTGTTCCTGTTTCATCTGCGTCAGCAGGCGCCAGGCAAAAAAGCCCAGCACGCCTACGCCCAGCAGCAGTGCGGCCCACAGCGCGGCCAGGCGCCATGGTGCGCCGTCCTTGGCAGGGGAGGCTGGTGCCGCCGCGCTCCCGTTGCTTTTGAGGGAGCCGGTGCTGGCGGTCTTGAGCGCCAGCAGTTCGTCGGCCTTGAAGCCGGGCGCCACCTGCGACAGCGGCTGCGCGACGGCGGCGGCGTTGCGGTTGCCGAACGCCAGTTGATAGGGCGGCTTGCCGCTGGCCAGGAAAACCACGATGGCCGGCGTCCAGCCCAGGCGCAAGGCTGGCGCATCGCTGGCGACGAGCGGGTGGTCCATGGCCGTTTGCAGCACCCATTCGCCAGTCTGTGTCACGGGCATGGCCAGGTCGCCCGAGACCCTCTCCTTGCCATCGACGCCGATGCGGTAAAACGTCGTGCCCAGCAGCGGGTCAAAATATGCGCCTTGCGCGGGACGGGCCTGGTGGCGCAGGTGCAGCCGGTGGCGGGGAACTTCGCTGTTCTGGCGATACACGCCCAGGGTGACGGGAAGCACGGTGTTGGTTTGCGTCAATTGAAGGGCGATGCTGTCGGCCGGAATGGCGAGCGGCGTGGCATAGCGCCATTCGTTGGCCAGCTTGCCGGGCGCGCCTTGCAGCACGATGGAGGCGCGCGGCGGCGCGATGTCCGTCTCGCTGACGGCTTGCGCCGTGATCGCCGCAAAGGCCAGCGGTTCGCCCGCTTGCCAGCTCAGGCGTGCGTAGCGAAATGCGCGCGGCGCGAAGGCGATGCTGTCGTTGGCCAGGGTTTGCGTGTCGTTATTGCTGAGCCAATTCAGGGTGGTGGTACCGATGGCGTCCCATTGCTTCAGGTCGTCACTTACTTCCAGCAGTACTTGCGCACTGTAATTGTTCTGGCGGGCCGGCGGCGTGAAGCGCATGGCGGCGATGCGCTTGCCTTGCGTTTGCTTACCCAGGTCGAGGATCAGCGCTTGCAGCGCGGCCGCATTGGCCACCGTGCCGGCGCGCGTGCTGACCGACAGCAGCCGGCCATCGTCGGCCGTGCGGATATCGATGCCTTGCAAGCCATCGCCAGTTGCCGGCGCGCCCGTCACGGGGAAAATACGGGCGGGAATGGCTGTCGTCTGCGTGGCCGATTGCGCGCGCGGCGCACCGATGGCGTAGGCCAGGCGCTTGCCGTCGGCATCGAACAGGCGCAGGTCGGCCAGGCTGGGCGAGCTGGCGTGCAGGTAGACTTCCCTGGGCAACGATAGCTGGACGAGGCCCGCGCCGGCCGGCGACTGGATGGGCATGCTCCAGCCATAATCCTGCGGCCTGTCCGGGGCTGGCGCCGCCAGCGCGGCGCCAGCCAGTAACCATGTACCAAAGAAGAGTGCGGGTTTCATGCGGCTCCTTGCTGTGGTTCGGCCGGCGCTGGCGCGGCAGCCTTGGGGAAGGGCGCCAGGTAGCCGATCAACACCATCAGCAAGCCCACGCCCACGAAAGACACGATGCGCTCGATGCCGCCCACGTTGGACAGGTCGATCAGGAACAGTTTCACGACGACCAGGCCCAGCAGCACGGCGCCGAGACTCCACTGCTGGCGCCGCTGCTGGCGGGCCGCATGGCGCATCAGCAGCAGGGCCGTGATGCTCCATACCAGCGACAGCATGGCTTGCACGAATTGCGAGCCCAGCATGGCGTCGAACGTGTATGGCACGCCCAGGTAGTGCGAGACGGTGCGCAACAGCATCAGGTTGAACCACACATACACGCCGCCGGCGGCCATGGCGGGCAAGCGCGCGTGCCCCGGGGCCGGCCGCGGGATCTGGCCCGCAGGCAATAAACGGTAGCTGGCGATGGCCAGCAGGACGGCAAAGCCCGTGCTCAGGTCCAGCGGATTGAGCAGCGGCAAATAGGGCAGGGGCGCCATGGCGCCATCGTCGAGGATATTCCACGCGGCAATTAAGACCAGCGACCACAGCGCGCCCAGCGGGATCAGGGTGCGCTGGTACCAGGCGCCGATGGGCGCCACCGGCCAGCTTGCTGTACGGCAGCGGCGGATCAGCCAGGCCAGCGCCAGCATCATGGTCCAGGCCGGCAAATAGCGGGCCCAGGCCGGGCTGACGCTGTCTGCATGGCGCGCCAGCCAGGCGTTGACGTGCATGGCGCCCACGGGCCACAGCATCAGCCAGGGCGCGGCCGTGCGCAGCGTATGCAACAGGCGCAGGGCGCGCACGTCGAGACGCCAGCCGGCCTTGGGCCAGGCCAGCAGCAGGTATTCGCCGGCGGCCAGGGCGCCAGCCAGCGCCAGCCAGGACAGGCCCGTCGGCAGGTAGTCGCGCAGATACAGGGCCAGCAGCAGGTTGGCGCTCCACAGGCCCAGGCCGATCCAGGCCGCCACCGTGAACCAGCGCAGCTGCGGCCACGCCAGGCGCCGCGCCACGATGGCGAACGCGGGTGTCGTCACGCAGACGGCGAGCAGGTACAGCGCCAGCCAGTGTTCGCCCGCGTGCGGCTGCATGCTCACGTCGCCGTCGACCAGGCCCAGCAGCCAGCTGACGAGCGGCACGAGGACGGCGGCAAACCACAGCACGCCGCTCCATTGCAGCAGGGGGCGCACGACGAGGGCGATCAAGGCATCGCCGCTGCGCGCGCGCCGCTCGACGAACCAGGCGCTGGCGAAGGCGGCCGCGCCCAGCAGCAGGGCGCTGAGGAAGGAACCGTTCAGCAGGCTGGCCGGATGCGGATCCCAGGCCCAGCTGGAGCGGCTCAGCAGCACCATTCCCGCCAGCACTTGCACGGCCAGCAGCAGCGCGCGCGGCGCATGCCAGTCTTCACGCCTGGCCAGCCACGCCAGCAAGGCCGCCACGCCCAGGGCGCTGACGGTCAGCAGGTTCAGCAAGGTGGCCGCCTGCGCGCGCAGCAGGATTTCATTCCATACGCCGCCCAGCAGCCAGGCCGTGGCGGCCGTCAGGAACAGCACGGACAGGCTGGACATGAGTTCCGGATACAGGTGGCTGCCGTGGTGGCGGAAATTGAAGGCCATCACCAGCGCGGCGGCGGCCAGCAGCAGGCAGCCGAGCCAGATGTTGGCGTGCAGGGCCGTTGCCGCATCGAGTTCCAGCATGGCGAACAGGAAGGAAATCCAGGCACCCGCCTGCACCAGCAGGCCGAAGGCCCAGGCCAAGGTCTGGCGCTGGCGCAAGCCGACCCAGACGATGCCCGCGCCTTCCAGCGCCCAGGCGGCCGAAGTCCAGCGGCCATCGAGGGCGAAGGGGATGGCCAGGGTGCCAAACACGATGCCGAGCGCCAGAAAGGCTTCGGCCAGCAGCTTGAAGCCGGTCCTGCGCCACAGCGCCACGGCCAGTCCCGTGTAGCCCAGGCCGGCGACCAGCGCGGAAAAGGCCAGGCCGAACTCGAATTGCCGCACCAGTCCGTATTGCAGGCCCATGGCCGCTAGCGGCGTGCCGAACACCAGCGTGCCGTCCACGTAATGCTTGAGACGCGGCGCCTGGCGCGCGCAATAGGCGATGGCGATACCGATGTAGAACAGCACGAAGAGGACCAGGAACAGCTGGCTCGACAGGTAGTGGTCGGGCGTGTAGCGCAGCAAGCCCCAGGTGGTGGCGACAACAAAGGTAAAGCCGAAACTGAGCACATTGAGCACGCGCCAGGCGCGTTTCAGGGCGATGGCAAAGACGCCCGCATTGAGCAGCGCGTAATAGCTGAACAGGCCGATGTGGTTGCCGCTGCCCGTCGATACCAGCAAGGGCACGGCAAAGCCGCCGACGATGCCGAAGACGGCCAGCCAGACGGCGTTTTGCAGCACTGCCAGCAGGCAGGTAAATGCCGTCAGCACGAACAGCAGGGCAAACGCCAGGCCGGCCGGTATCAGTTCATACAGGCGGAAGGCGCCAAACGTGACGAGCATCAATATCGCCAGCGCCGTGCCCTGCAGGGGCAGGCTGATGCCGGGACGCTTGACACGGATGCGCCAGGCCCAGGCCAAGAGGGCGATGTCCGCCAGCGCGATGCCGGCCAGGCGCAGTTCGATGGGGATCGTCACTTGCGCCGACACGTACTTGAGCAGGAAGCTGACGCCAAGGAACAGGATCAGCAAGCCCAGCTTGGCGACCAGGTTGCCCGTAAATAGCCAGTTCCTGGCCTTGGCGACGAGGCCGTCCGGGCGCGCGATCCACGACGGCGTATTGGCGGCGGCCGGCGCTGGCTTCGAAGGGGGCGGTGGTGCCGCAGGCGCGGGCGCGGGTGCTGCAACCGCGGCGGCTGCGGCGGCTGGCGCAGCCTTTGCC
>CAUSDR010000027.1:0-27096 GCA_963530105.1 uncultured Janthinobacterium sp. | reverse complement strand
CCGTCAAGCTGATCAACCCGATCGCGATGGAAGAAGGTCTGCGCTTCGCTATCCGTGAAGGCGGCCGTACCGTCGGCGCCGGCGTGGTTGCAAAAATCCTCGCATAAGGAAATGTTATGCTTCCACCCGGGGCGTCCTGGGTGGTAGAATAGCACTCCTCGAAAGTTTTACGTAGGGACGTAGCTCAATTGGCAGAGCGTCGGTCTCCAAAACCGAAGGTTGGGGGTTCGATGCCCTCCGTCCCTGCCACCGTCAAGGTGCAGGGCACCGAAAGTAGAAAAATGTCAAATCAATCCGTGCAAACCGTTAGCACGTCGAGTGACAAGATAAAAGTCGCGCTGGCAATAGTGGCTGCGATTGCAGGAGTAGTCGGGTTTTATTACCTGGCAGGCCAACCAGCTCTGGTGCGTGCAAGCGCGCTTGTGGCTGGTTTGGTTATTGCTGTTGCGCTCTTGTATGTCTCGACGACCGGCCGTGAATTTCTCAATTTCGCCAAAGAAGCTGTGCGCGAAACCAAGAAAGTCGTTTGGCCGACCCGCAAAGAAGCCACGCAGATCACTGCGATCGTGTTTGCCTTTGTGCTGGTCATGGCGATTTTCCTGTGGGGTACGGATAAATTGCTCGAGTTTTTGTTGTATGACGTAATTCTGGGTTGGAAAAAATAATGAGCGAAAATGTGCATGATGAAGCGGCGGACGAATCCGTTCCGGGCGACGCTCCGGCAGCGGATACTGGTGCAGCGCTGAGCGTGCCAGTGAGCAGCAAGCGCTGGTATGTCGTGCATGCTTATTCCGGCATGGAAAAAAGCGTCATGCGCGCACTGACCGAGCGCATCGAGCGCGCGGGCATGCAAGACCAGTTCGGCCAGATCCTGGTGCCGATCGAAGAAGTGGTTGAAGTCAAGAATGGCGTCAAGTCCGTCACCGAACGTCGTTTCTACCCTGGCTATGTGCTGGTGGAAATGGAAATGACGGACGAGAGCTGGCACTTGGTCAAGAACACCAGCAAGGTTACCGGTTTCATCGGTGGCAAATCGAACAAGCCGACGCCGATCTCCGCGCGCGAAATCGATGCCATTATGCGCCAGATGCAGGAAGGTGTTGAAAAGCCCCGTCCGAAGACCTTGTACGAAGTGGGCGAGCAAGTGCGCATCAAGGATGGTCCGTTCACCGACTTCAACGGCAACGTCGAAGAAGTCAACTACGAGAAATCCAAAGTGCGCGTCTCGGTCACCATTTTCGGCCGCGCTACTCCGGTGGAACTCGAATTCGGCCAGGTCGAAAAAGTTTAAGCATTAGCAAGCGCCACCAGGAGCGTCGCGGCAGTCTCAGCGAAATCCGGTCAGAGGAGCCCCGCCAGGGTAGGATCGGCGGGGCGCTACTACTCAATCCAAGATAGGAGCCATCATGGCAAAGAAAATCATTGGTTTTATCAAGCTGCAAGTGCCAGCTGGTAAAGCAAACCCATCCCCACCAATCGGTCCAGCTCTGGGTCAACGTGGTCTGAACATCATGGAATTCTGCAAGGCCTTCAATGCACAGACCCAAGGTCTGGAGCCAGGCATGCCGATTCCAGTCGTGATCACCGCGTTCGCTGACAAGTCCTTCACCTTCGTGATGAAGACGCCTCCAGCAACCTACCTGATCAAAAAAGCTGCTGCGATCACCAAAGGTTCGCCGAAGCCACATACCGACAAAGTCGGTACGCTGACCCGCGCACAAGCTGAAGAAATCGCTAAATTGAAAACCCCTGATCTGACCGCTGCCGACATGGATGCTGCTGTACGCACCATCGCTGGTTCCGCTCGTTCGATTGGTATCACGGTGGAAGGTGTTGTATAATGGCTAAGTTATCCAAACGTATCAAGGCTTTGAAAGCCAAAGTCGACCGTACCAAAGTGTACGCTTTCGACAACGCTGTCGCTCTGATCAAAGAGTGCGCAACGGCCAAGTTCAATGAATCGATCGACGTATCGGTACAACTGGGTGTTGATCCTAAGAAATCCGACCAAGTGGTGCGCGGCTCCGTCGTGCTGCCAGCTGGTACCGGCAAAACCGTACGCGTGGCAGTATTCGCGTCGGGCGAAAAAGCAGAAGCTGCTAAAGCAGCTGGCGCCGACATCGTTGGTATGGAAGACCTGGCTGAGCAAATCAAAGCCGGCGACATGCCTTTCGACATCGTTATCGCTTCGCCAGATACCATGCGTATCGTTGGTACCCTGGGTCAGATCCTGGGCCCACGCGGCATGATGCCTAACCCGAAAGTTGGCACTGTTACTCCTGACGTCGCTACCGCCGTGAAAAACGCGAAAGCCGGTCAAGTTCAGTACCGTACCGACAAATCCGGTATCATCCACGCTACCATCGGCCGTAAATCGTTCGCTGACGCAGATCTGAAATCGAATCTGGTCGCACTGATCGACGCCCTGAACAAAGCCAAGCCAGCATCGAGCAAAGGCGTGTACCTGCGCAAAGTTTCGCTGTCGTCGACCATGGGCGCTGGCGTCCGTGTTGACCAGGCTAGCCTGGCAGCTTAAGTAAAGAATCAAGTCCCGCGCGCCTTCGGGCGCTGCGGGCGCATCTTTGGGCTGTCTGCGCGGTGTTCGCACCGGGCAGGCAGACAATCAAAGACCGTTGGGCCGACTGCGATCGCACATGCAGAAGGTTAATAGGCTTTCCGGCAACGGGGAGTGCCCAACGCAGATGGTGTACCCGAACAAGTTTTGTAGTCCTCATGCTGCGTGAATGTATCCGCTCAGTCTTAGAACTTCTTGACTTCGGACGCCGTGTTCGAACCGATGCAAGGCGCTCAACCACTCGGTTGTGATTGCCGAACATCATTTAAGGAGGTTGACCGTGAGTCTCAATCTGAATGACAAAAAGGCCGTCGTCGCCGAAGTTTCCGCACAAGTAGCAAATGCGCAAACGATCGTCGTGGCCGAATATCGTGGCATCCAGGTTGGTCACTTGACGCAACTGCGTGCTAAAGCGCGTGCCCAAGGCGTGTACCTGCGTGTGTTGAAAAACACTCTGGCTCGTCGCTCCGTTGAAGGTACCGCATTCGCCAGCCTGGCAGATGCCATGACCGGCCCGTTGATCTACTCGATCTCGGCCGATGCCGTTGCAGCAGCTAAAGTCATCGCTGACTTCGCTAAAACCAACGACAAACTGGTCATCAAAGCAGGTAACTACGCAGGCAAGCCGCTGGATACAGCTGCTGTCACCGCGTTGGCGAGCATTCCTAGCCGTGAAGTCCTCATCTCGCAGTTGTTGGGCGTTATGCTGGCTCCGGTTTCGGGCTTTGCACGTGGTCTGGCTGCCCTGGCAGCGAAAAAAGGCGAAGGCGCCGAAGCTCCTGCAGAAGCAGCAGCAGAAGAAGCCCCAGCAGCCGCTTAATTGCGCGCGCTTTTTTCTCTCAGTACCAATCTGATGTAACTAACGTAATAAATTTAGGAGTTTCAAAATGGCAATTAGCAAAGACGATATCCTGGAAGCAGTTAGCGCCATGTCCGTAATGGACCTGAACGACCTGGTTAAAGCATTCGAAGAAAAATTCGGCGTGTCCGCAGCAGCAATGGCTTCGGCCGGTCCTGCAGCAGGCCCAGCAGCAGCTGCTGAAGAACAAACCGAATTCAACGTTGTTCTGGACAGCTTCGGCGCAAACAAAGTTGGCGTCATTAAAGCAGTTCGCGAAATCACCGGCCTGGGCTTGAAAGAAGCTAAAGACCTGGTCGATGGCGCACCAAAAACTGTGAAAGAGGCAGTGTCGAAAGCTGACGCTGAAGCTGCAGTTAAGAAACTGGTTGAAGCCGGCGCAACCGCTTCGATGAAGTAATATCTGTACTGGCGTCAGTTAGCGCCCGAGTCAAAGTCTGAGGTTTCCCCTCGCAAGGGGGGAAATCCGACTTTGGCTCCTTTGTCGTCTGCATCGTATTTGTCATGTATTTGTAGCAGCAGTTTTTATTCGATTCAAGCCGGAAAGCAGAGCCTTGAGGTTTCGTCTGTGTCACACGCAGCGGTGCAAACGAACACTTGCAAAACCTGAATTTTCTATCCTTTCTGTCACTCACGGAGTGTCCATGCACTACTCATTTACTGAGAAGAAACGCATTCGCAAATCATTCGCGAAGCGCGCCAACGTTCACCACGTTCCGTTCCTGCTGGCGACCCAGCTCGAGTCTTATCATAGCTTCTTGCAAGAGGACATAGCACCGTCCGGCCGCAAGAATGATGGCCTGCAGTCGGCTTTCACCTCGATTTTCCCTATCGTTTCGCACAATGGTTTTGCGCGTCTCGAATTCTTGTCGTACGTTCTGGGCGATCCTGCCTTTGACGTCAAAGAATGTCAACAACGTGGCCTGACGTTCGCGTCGCCGCTGCGCGCGAAAGTGCGCCTGGTGATCCTGGACAAGGAATCGCCAACCAAGCCAGTCGTCAAAGAGATGAAGGAACAGGAAGTCTACATGGGCGAATTGCCGCTCATGACGACCACCGGTTCGTTCGTGATCAACGGCACTGAGCGCGTTATCGTTTCCCAGTTGCACCGTTCGCCTGGCGTGTTCTTCGAGCACGACCGCGGCAAGACTCACTCGTCCGGTAAACTGCTGTTCTCCGCGCGTATCATTCCTTACCGCGGTTCGTGGCTGGACTTCGAGTTCGACCCGAAAGACATCCTGTTCTTCCGCGTCGACCGCCGCCGCAAGATGCCAGTAACGATCCTGCTCAAAGCCATCGGCATGTCGCACGAGCAGATCCTGGCGAACTTCTTCGTCTTCGACAATTTCAACCTGCGCTCCGAAGGCGCGGAGATGGAATTCGTCTCCGAGCGTCTGCGCGGCGAAGTGGCGCGTTTCGACATCGTCGACAAGTCGGGCAAGACCCTGGTGCTGAAAGACAAGCGTATCAACGCCAAGCACGTGCGTGATATCGAAGCTGCCGGCATCAAGCACATTTCCGTACCGGAAGACTACCTGCTGGGCCGCGTATTGGCGAAGAACATCGTCGATGGCGATACCGGTGAAGTCGTCGCTTCCGCGAACGATGAGCTGACCGAAGACCTGCTGGGCCGCCTGCGCGATGCCAACGTGTCCGAAATCCAGACCTTGTACACCAATGACCTGGATCAAGGCGCCTACATCTCGCAAACCCTGCGTATCGACGACACCGCCGACCAGATGGCGGCGAAAGTGGCGATCTACCGCATGATGCGTCCAGGCGAGCCGCCAACGGAAGACTCCGTTGAAGCGCTGTTCAATGGCCTGTTCTACAACTCGGACCGCTACGACCTGTCGGCCGTGGGCCGCATGAAGTTCAACCGCCGCATCGGCCGCGATGAACTGACGGGCGCCATGACGCTGTCGAACGAAGACGTGCTGGCCGTGATCAAGATCCTGGTGGAACTGCGCAATGGCCGCGGCGAAGTCGACGATATCGATCACCTGGGTAACCGTCGCGTACGTTGCGTGGGCGAACTGGCTGAAAATCAATTCCGCGCCGGCCTGGTGCGTGTTGAGCGCGCCGTCAAGGAACGCCTCGGCCAAGCCGAAGCGGACAACCTGATGCCGCACGACCTGATCAACTCGAAGCCGATTTCGGCCGCAATTCGCGAGTTCTTCGGTTCGTCCCAGCTGTCGCAGTTCATGGACCAAACCAATCCTCTGTCGGAAATTACCCACAAGCGCCGCGTATCGGCTCTGGGACCCGGCGGTCTGACACGCGAACGCGCCGGCTTTGAAGTGCGCGACGTGCATCCGACCCACTACGGCCGCGTCTGCCCGATCGAGACACCGGAAGGTCCGAACATTGGTCTGATCAACTCGCTGGCGTTGTACGCCCGCCTGAATGAATACGGCTTCCTGGAAACCCCGTACCGCAAGGTCGAAGGCTCCAAGATTACCGATCAGATCGATTACCTGTCCGCCATCGAAGAAGGCCGCTACATCATCGCTCAGGCGAATGCGACCATCAACGACGCCGGCATGCTGTCCGATGAACTGGTCTCGGCCCGTGAAGCCGGCGAAACCATCCTGGTATCCCCAGAGCGCATCCAGTACATGGACGTGGCGCCGGGCCAGATCGTTTCCGTCGCTGCCTCGCTGATTCCGTTCCTCGAACACGATGATGCGAACCGTGCATTGATGGGCGCCAACATGCAACGCCAGGCTGTGCCTTGCTTGCGTCCGGAAAAAGCGCTGGTCGGTACCGGTATCGAACGCACCGTTGCGGTCGACTCGGGCACCACCGTGCAAGCCTTGCGTGGCGGTATCGTCGATTACATCGATGCGGGCCGTGTCGTGATTCGCGTCAACGATGACGAAGCCACCGCTGGTGAAGTGGGCGTCGACATCTATAACCTGATCAAGTACACCCGTTCGAACCAGAACACCAACATCAACCAGCGTCCTATCGTGCAAGTGGGCGACCGTGTTGCCAAGCGCGACGTGATCGCCGACGGCGCATCGACCGACCTGGGTGAATTGGCGCTGGGCCAGAACATGACCGTGGCCTTCATGCCATGGAATGGTCTGAACTTCGAAGATTCGATCCTGATCTCGGAAAACGTCGTCAAGGACGACCGCTACACCTCGATTCACATCGAAGAGTTGTCGGTGGTGGCCCGTGATACGAAACTGGGCGCGGAAGAAATTACGCGCGACATCTCGAACCTGGCTGAAAACCAGCTGGCTCGTCTGGATGAGTCCGGTATCGTCTACATCGGCGCGGAAGTGCAAGCCGGCGACACCCTGGTTGGTAAAGTGACGCCAAAAGGCGAAACCCAGCTGACCCCGGAAGAGAAGCTGCTGCGCGCGATTTTCGGCGAAAAAGCTTCGGACGTGAAAGACACGTCGCTGCGCGTGCCTTCGGGCATGATCGGTACCGTGATCGACGTGCAAGTCTTCACCCGTGAAGGCATCGTGCGCGACAAGCGTGCCCAGCAAATTATCGATGACGAACTGAAACGCTTCCGTCTGGACTTGAACGACCAGATGCGTATCGTGGAAGGCGATGCCTTCCAGCGTCTGGAAAAAATGCTGATCGGCAAAGTTGTCAACGGTGGCCCTAAAAAGCTGTCGAAAGGCGCCAAGATCACCAAGGAATACCTGGCTGATCTGGACAAGTACCACTGGTTCGACATCCGCCCTGCGGACGACGATGCAGCGGTCGCGCTGGAAGCGATCAAGGAATCGATCAACGAGAAGCGTCACCAGTTCGATCTGGCCTTCGAAGAGAAGCGCAAGAAACTGACGCAAGGCGATGAGCTGCAACCAGGCGTGCAAAAAATGGTCAAGGTGTACCTGGCCGTGAAACGCCGCCTGCAGTCGGGCGACAAGATGGCAGGTCGCCACGGTAACAAGGGTGTGGTTTCCCGTATTGTTCCTGTGGAAGATATGCCATACATGGCCGACGGCACGCCAGCCGACGTTGTGCTGAACCCGCTGGGCGTTCCTTCGCGGATGAACGTTGGTCAGATTCTCGAGACGCACTTGGGCTGGGCTGCCAAGGGTCTGGGTATCCGCATCGGCGAAATGCTGAAGGCGCAAACCAAGGTCGAGCAAGTGCGCAAGTACCTGACGACGATCTACAACGACAACGGCCGTGCCGAAGAGCTGAACGACTTCGACGACGAAGAGATCATGAAGCTGGCGGAAAACCTGAAAAAGGGTGTTCCATTCGCCACGCCAGTGTTCGACGGCGCCAATGAAGAAGAGATCCGCCGCATGCTGGACCTGGCGTATCCGGACGACATCGCCAAGAACCTGGGCATGACCGCATCGAAGAACCAGGTGACCATGTATGACGGTCGCACCGGTGAAGCCTTCGAGCGCAAGGTCACTGTCGGCGTCATGCACATGCTGAAACTGCATCACTTGGTGGATGACAAGATGCATGCGCGTTCGACCGGTCCTTACTCGCTGGTGACGCAACAGCCACTGGGCGGTAAAGCCCAGTTCGGTGGTCAGCGTTTCGGTGAGATGGAAGTCTGGGCACTGGAAGCGTATGGCGCGTCGTATGTCTTGCAAGAGATGTTGACCGTCAAGTCCGATGACGTGAATGGCCGTACCAAAGTGTACGAGAACCTCGTCAAGGGCGACCACGTGATCGACGCCGGCATGCCGGAATCGTTCAACGTGCTGGTCAAGGAAATCCGTTCGCTGGGTATCGATATCGACCTCGAACGCAACTAAAAGACAGCCACCTGTCATTTGGTTTGGGAAACACAAAGCCCGGCTGGGAAACCATGCCGGGCAATGTAGTCTCAGGAATATAGAAATTTAATCACCTCTGGAGTGATACATGAAAGCACTGCTCGATCTATTCAAGCAAGTACAGACCAACGAGACCTTCGATGCAATCAAGATCGGTCTCGCTTCGCCTGAGAAAATCCGTTCGTGGTCCTACGGCGAAGTCAAAAAGCCGGAAACCATCAACTACCGTACCTTCAAGCCTGAGCGCGACGGCCTGTTCTGCGCCAAGATCTTTGGCCCGATCAAGGATTACGAATGCCTGTGCGGCAAGTACAAGCGCCTGAAACACCGCGGCGTGATCTGCGAAAAGTGCGGCGTCGAAGTCACGCTGGCCAAGGTGCGCCGCGAGCGCATGGGCCACATCGAGCTGGCCTCGCCTACCGCGCACATCTGGTTCCTGAAGTCCTTGCCGTCGCGTCTGGGCATGGTCCTGGACATGACTCTGCGGGACATCGAACGCGTGCTGTACTTTGAAGCATACGTCGTGACCGATCCAGGCATGACCCCGCTGAAAAAGTGCCAGATCATGTCGGAAGACGACTACGCCGCCAAGTACGAAGAGTACGGCGACGACTTCACCGCCTTCATGGGCGCCGAAGGTATCCGTGAACTGCTGCGCTCGATCGACATCCACCGCGATGCCGAAACCCTGCGCGTGGAACTGAAGGAATCGAAATCCGAAGCCAAGATCAAGAAATACGCGAAGCGCCTGAAAGTGCTGGAAGCGTTCCAACGTTCGGGCATCAAGCCTGACTGGATGATCATGGAAGTGCTGCCAGTGCTGCCGCCGGAACTGCGTCCGCTGGTACCGCTGGATGGCGGCCGTTTCGCGACCTCGGATCTGAACGATCTGTATCGCCGCGTCATCAACCGTAACAACCGTCTGAAACGCCTGATGGAGCTGCGCGCTCCAGAGATCATCACGCGCAACGAAAAGCGCATGCTGCAAGAAGCGGTCGATTCGCTGCTGGACAACGGCCGTCGCGGCAAAGCGATGACCGGCGCCAACAAGCGTCCGCTGAAATCGCTGGCAGAGATGATCAAGGGCAAGGGCGGCCGTTTCCGTCAAAACTTGCTGGGCAAACGCGTCGATTACTCCGGTCGTTCGGTCATCGTCGTGGGCCCGCAATTGAAACTGCATCAGTGCGGCTTGCCGAAACTGATGGCGCTGGAACTGTTCAAGCCATTCATTTTCAATAAACTGGAACTGATGGGCCTGGCAACCACGATCAAGGCAGCGAAAAAGCTGGTCGAGATTCAAGAGCCGGTCGTGTGGGACATCCTGGAAGACGTGATTCGCGAACATCCGATCATGTTGAACCGCGCACCGACGCTGCACCGTCTGGGTATCCAGGCCTTCGAGCCAGTCCTGATTGAAGGCAAGGCCATCCAGCTGCACCCGCTCGTCTGCGCCGCATTCAACGCCGACTTTGACGGTGACCAAATGGCGGTCCACGTTCCTCTGTCGATCGAAGCGCAGATGGAAGCACGCACCCTGATGCTGGCATCGAACAACATTCTGTTCCCATCGAACGGCGAACCGTCGATCGTGCCTTCCCAGGATATCGTGTTGGGTCTGTACTACGCGACCCGCGAAGCGATCAATGCGAAGAACGAAGGGATGATGTTCCCTGACGTGTCGGAAGTGATCCGCGCCTACGACAACAAGGAAGTCGAACTGACGACCCGCGTGACCGTGCGTATTACCGAATACCCGAAAAACGCCGAAACGGGCGAATTCGAGAAAACGGTGACCCGCTACGAAACGACGATCGGCCGTGCGATCCTGTCGGAAATTCTGCCAAAAGGCCTGCCGTTCTCCGTCCTGAACCGCGCGCTGAAAAAGAAAGAAATTTCCAAACTGATCAACACGTCGTTCCGCAAGTGCGGCCTGCGCGCCACCGTGGTGTTCGCAGACAAACTGATGCAATCGGGTTTCCGCCTGGCGACACGCGCCGGTATCTCGATCTGCGTCGACGACATGCTGGTACCGCCTCAAAAAGTCACCTTGATCGCGACGGCCGAATCGGAAGTCAAGCAGATCGAACAGCAATACGCCTCGGGTCTGGTGACCGCCGGCGAACGTTACAACAAGGTCGTCGATATCTGGGGCAAGACCTCCGATGAAGTCGGCAAGGCCATGATGGACCAGCTGAAAGTCGAAGACGTGATCCGCCGCGATGGCACCAAGTCGACGCAAGAATCGTTCAATGCCATTTACATGATGGCCGACTCCGGCGCGCGCGGTTCCGCAGCCCAGATTCGTCAGTTGGCCGGTATGCGTGGTCTGATGGCCAAACCGGATGGCTCGATTATCGAAACGCCGATTACCGCGAACTTCCGCGAAGGTCTGAACGTTTTGCAGTACTTCATTTCGACCCACGGTGCGCGTAAAGGTCTGGCCGATACGGCGCTGAAAACGGCTAACTCCGGTTACCTGACGCGTCGTCTGGTTGACGTAACGCAAGATCTGGTAGTGATCGAGGACGATTGCGGCACCCTGAACGGCGCCGTCATGAAGGCACTGGTCGAAGGTGGTGAAGTCATCGAACCGTTGCGTGACCGTATCCTCGGCCGCGTGGTGGTGCATGACGTCGTCAATCCTGAAACCCAGGAAACGCTGTACGAAGCCGGCACCCTGATGGACGAAGACATGGTCGAAGAGATCGAGCGTCTGTCCATCGATGAAGTCAAGGTTCGCACGCCACTGACTTGCGACACGCGCTTCGGCCTGTGCGCCAAGTGCTATGGCCGCGACCTGGGCCGCGGCATGCTGGTCAACGCCGGCGAAGCCGTCGGTGTGGTGGCAGCGCAGTCGATTGGTGAGCCGGGTACCCAGCTGACCATGCGTACGTTCCACATTGGTGGTGCGGCATCGCGTGCGGCAGTGGCATCGTCGGTGGAAGCCAAGTCGAACGGTACCATCCGCTTCACGGCAACCATGCGTTACGTGACGAACGGTAAGGGCGCGCAAATCGTCATTTCCCGTTCCGGCGAAGTGCTGATCACCGACGACCATGGCCGTGAGCGTGAGCGTCATAAAGTGCCGTACGGTGCGACCCTGATCGTCAAGGACGGCATGGTCATCAAGGCCGGTACTGCCCTGGCAACGTGGGATCCGCTGACCCGTCCGATCATTACCGAATACGCCGGTCAAGTGCGTTTCGAGAACGTCGAAGAAGGCGTCACCGTAGCCCGTCAGGTCGACGAAGTGACCGGTCTGTCCACCCTGGTGGCGATCGATGCGAAACGTCGCGGTTCCTTGACCAAAACGCTGCGTCCGCAAGTCAAGCTGATCAACGACGCGAACGAAGAAGTCAAGATCGCCGGCACCGAACACTCGGTGGCGATCGGCTTCCAGGTCGGCGCGCTGATCATGGTGAAAGACGGTCAACAGGTATCGGTGGGTGAAGTGCTGGCACGTATCCCGACCGAATCGCAAAAAACGCGCGATATTACCGGTGGTCTGCCACGCGTTGCGGAACTGTTCGAAGCACGTTCCCCGAAAGACGCCGGCATGCTGGCGGAAGTCACGGGTACGGTTGCGTTCGGTAAAGAAACCAAGGGCAAGCAGCGTCTGGAAATCACGGACATGGACGGCAACAAGCATGAGTTCTTGATCACCAAGGACAAACAAGTGCTGGTGCATGACGGCCAAGTCGTGAACAAGGGCGAGATGATCGTGGACGGCCCGGCCGATCCGCAAGACATCCTGCGTCTGCTGGGTATCGAAGCGCTGGCACGTTACATCGTTGACGAAGTGCAAGACGTGTACCGTCTGCAAGGCGTGAAGATCAATGACAAGCACATCGAAGTGATCGTGCGTCAGATGCTGCGCCGCGTGCAGATCGTCAATGCCGGCGACACCAACTACATCGTTGGCGAGCAGGTGGAACGTTCGGAACTGCTGGACGAGAACGATCGCATGGCCGTTGAGAACAAGATTCCAGCGACCTACGAAAACGTCTTGCTGGGTATTACCAAGGCATCGCTGTCGACCGATTCGTTCATTTCGGCCGCATCGTTCCAGGAAACCACCCGCGTGCTGACCGAAGCGGCGATCATGGGCAAGCGCGATGGTCTGCGCGGCCTGAAAGAGAACGTCATCGTCGGCCGTCTGATTCCTGGCGGTACGGGCCTGGCCTTCCACCGCGCACGCAAAGAGAAAGAAGCGTGGGAAGTGGAAGAGCGTCAAGCGCTGCTGCTGGCCGAGAAAGCCTCGCTGGCTGGCGAAGCTGCCGAAGCCTTGCAGGACATCGAAATCCAGCAACACCACGGCGACGAAGCGTAATTTACGCTGCTAGCTGACAAGAACGGCACCTTCGGGTGCCGTTTTTTTATGCGCGCTCCGGAAACCAGGCTCTGGCCGCGCGGCGCGATGGCGTGCGCGTGTTTGGCGGCAGCTATGTGATTTCGGATAATGTGTTCCGCGTGGCTGAAGCTTTAATTGGCAGCATGCGTCTGGGCGGCGCATCGGAGAAACTCGCCAGCCTGAGCACTTTTACGCTTTTATATTATGTGCTTGGCTTTGTCATGGAAGCGGAAGGCGGCGGGCCAGGACATTCCTCCCAGTTGGGATTGGTGGCGCGGCGCGATGATTTCGCCGCCATGGCCGCGGAACGTTATCCCCATGTATTCGCATCCATAGGGACTATTTTTGATAGCCCGCTCGACTTGCGTTTTGACGCGGGCATCGATGTGATTATCCTGGGCTTGCAGGAGAAAATAAAAGCGGACTGATCTTTATTGCCTTGTCGCTGAAATTGCCTGGCGATTGGCGCCGTTCCGGCGGCGTCGGAGGCGGACGCCGTTTGTTGATCCTTTCTTTTCGTGCTGCTCTGTGGCATCGCCATGCAGCCGTGTTCAGTTGTGCACAGTGTGCGCTCACATCCAATGGACAGCATCGATATTTCTCCGGATATATCTGCCTGTGCGCCGCTTGCCGCACGTGGCCGGCCAGGAGGGCGCCGGCGCGCCGGCGGGCTGCAACAAGGGCGGTTGCGGCGTTTTACGCCTGTGCTCACAGCACGCCAATTATCAGTTTATTCATGCTAAGATTTGGCACATGATTGCCCAAGCCCTGTTTACTCCCGCCCAGCAGAAACTGCTGGGATTGCTCTTTGTCCGCGTGAATGAAGGCTTCCACTTGAACGAGATCATGCGGCTGACGGGCATGGGCAGCGCATCGGCGCAACGGGAATTGCGCCGCCTGCACGATGCTGGCCTGATCACGTCTGAGCGCATCGGCAATGTGCGGCGTTTCTGGCCGAACAAGGAAAGCCTCGTGTATCCGGAATTGAGCGGCCTGGTGCAGAAGACCTTCGGCCTCGTTGGCGTGCTCAGTACCACCCTGGCGTCGCAGCGCGCGCAATGGCAGCTGGCGTTTGTGTATGGCGCCACGGCCAAAGGCCAGGATATGCCAGGCAGTCCCATCGATCTGCTGCTGGTGGCCGAGGAAGCCAATTATGGCGATCTGCTGACAAGCTTGGCCCCGGCCGAGCGAACCTTGCGGCGTAAAATCAATCCCAATTTATATACGCTGGCCGATTATCGGCGCCGCTTGCGGGAAGGCCAGCCATTTTTGCTGCAGGTATTGCAGCAGCTTAAGCTATTTGTCATTGGCGATGAATTGACTCTGCAAGCGCTGACATTAACTGAGGATACCCTGGCATTAAATGACGTACCCCCTGTTTTTTAAAAGGACTGGTCTGGCAATCAATTTCTGCTATAAAGTGAATTGTTTGCTGGAATAATATTTGAGGCGGATTGATTGTATGATGAATAAATTACAGGCATTCGGCTTGATTGTTTCCCAGGCGGTGCGCGGGGAATTAACGTTTCCCACCAGCGTAAATTCCGCCTTGCAATTGCAACTGGCCCTGGCCGAACCGGACTGCCATATCGACCATGCCATCAAGCTGGTCCTAGCCGAACCGCTGCTGGCGGCGCGCACGGTGGCGCTGGCCAACTCGGCCGTCTACAGCCGCGGCGATGCGGCGCCCGTCACCAGCGTGCGCGCCGCCGTCATGCGCATGGGTTACCGCAATCTGTATGCGCTGGTGGCCGCCATGGTGGTGCGCCAGTTCGGCAGCAAGATCATCGACCCCGTCCTGCGCCAGAAGGCCACCCAGCTGTGGGAGCATACGGCCCATGTGGCGGCGCTGGCGCACGTGATTGCCCGCCGCGTCACCCATGTCGACGCCGATACGGCGCTGTTCGCCGGCATCGTGCATGAGGTGGGCGGCTTTTACCTGCTGTCGCGCGCCGATGAGTTTCCCGGCCTGCTCGACGACGATGCCGACCACTGGATGGAATCGGCCGAGGAAATCATTTCCCGCGAAGTCATGAAGAAACTGCATATCCCGCTGGCCGTCAGCGAAGCCATCGAAGGCTTGCGCGACGGCTTGCTGTCCATCCCGCCCGACTCCCTGCTCGACACTTTGTTGCTGGCCAAACAACTCGCGCCCGTGGCTTCGCCATTGCAGGCAACGTTCGTGGAAATGCTCACGCCTTCCGATTCCGTCATTGATTTCATCATCGACAACGAGACGCTGCAAAGCATCCTGGCCGAATCGGCCGAGGAAGTGCGCTCGATGAGCGCCGCGCTGCTGGTGTAGCCGCCGGCACGGCCGACCAAAAAAAACGGCAGCCCACACAGGAGCTGCCGTTTTGCCGTCTGGCCTTGGCGCTTACTTCTGCTGCGCGATCCAGCGGTCGACTTTGGCTTCCAGCAGTTTCAAGGGCAGGGTTCCATCGCCGAGCACCACTTCGTGGAACTTCGGCAGGCTGAACTTGTCGCCCAGCGCCTGTTGCGCGCGCTGGCGCAGTTCGACGATTTTTAAGGAACCGATCTTGTAGCCCAGCGCCTGGCCCGGCCAGGCCATGTAGCGTTCCGTTTCGCTTTTCGCCACGGCATCGTAGCCGAGCGTGTCGCGCATGTACTTGATGGTCTGCTCGCGCGTCCAGCCCTTGGTATGCAAGCCCGTGTCCACCACCAGGCGCACGGCGCGCAGCATCTCGTCGTTCAAATGGCCGAAATACTGGGCCGGATCATCGAACAGGCCCATTTCCTTGCCCAGCGTTTCCGCGTACAGGGCCCAGCCTTCCGTGAAGGCATTGTTGCCGCCGAAACGGCGGAAGTTTGGCAAGTCCATCTCTTGCACCAGCGCCAAGTGGAAATGGTGGCCCGGCTTACCTTCGTGCAGGAACAGGGTGGTCATGCCCGTGTCGCCATACAGTTTCGGATCCGTGACGACGGACCAGAACACGCCCGGACGCGAACCATCGGCGGCCGGCGCCGTGTAGTGGTCGGCGGCCGTGTCGCGGCTCAGTTCAGGTTCCAGGCGCAAGTCCAGCGGCGCCTTCGGCACCAGGGTGAACAGGGCCGGCAACTTGCTGTCGAGCAGCACGTTCAGCTTGCGGTACACGTCCAGCACTTCCTGCTCCGTCTTGAACGGGCGGTATTTCGCCTGCTCGGAGACCCACACGGGCAAGCCGGCGGCCGGGCCGTTGTAGCCCATTTTCGGGCCGACGATCGCGTATTGTTCCTGGATGCGCGCCACTTCGCGCAAGCCGATGGCGTGGATCTGTTCCGGCTGCATGTCCGTGGTGGTGCTGCTGGCCACGCGCGCCTGGTACCAGGCGGCACCATCGGGCAGGGCGCTCCAGCCGCTGCTGCTGCGCCCGGCCGGCAAATAATCCCGCTCCATGAAGGTGGCCAGGCGCTGCAGGGCAGGCATCAGCTTGGCTTCGATGATGACGGTGTAGGTTTGCGTCAGGCGCGCCTTGTCGGCGGCGGAAAAGCTGGCCGGCAAGTTCTTGATGGGCGTGTAATAGACGCTCTCCTGCGGCGTGGCGCTGACGAGTTTCTTGAATTGCGGCAGCGCCGATTTCGTCAGCGCTTTCGGCAGCACGATGCCCTTTTGCATGCCGACTTTCATGTTGGCGATGGCCTGGTCTATCCAGCCCGGCAACTGGCCGATACGGCTCAGGTAAGCGTCATACTCCTTGACCGTGGTCAGCGGCTGCGACGCTTCGCCTCCCGCGTAATTGGCCAGGGTGACGGGCATGCTGTCCATCTGGTTCAGCGGCAGCAGGTATTCGGGGAAGCGCTCGAAGCTCAGCGCCGTCGCCAGTTCATAGTCGAGAATGTCGTAGTTGATCTGGTCCTGCTGCGCCAGCTTCGCGCGTGGGATGGCGCGCAAGGTCTTTTGGAACTGGTGATACAAGGCAAATTGCTTCGCGCGCGCAGCCGGCACGATGGCTGAACCGAGCTGGTCGTCAAAACGGTTGTCGCCGCTCTCGGTGGCGTTGATCGGCTCGAAGCGGGCTTGCGCATCGTAATACTGGTCGGCCAGCACTTGCAGCTGCTGTCTGGCTTGCGGCGCGCTGGCGGCAGGCGCGGCGGGCGCGACGGCGGCCTTGGCAGCGGGCTGGGCCGCTTGCGCCATGGGCGCGTAGGCGAGTAACAGGGAGACGGCCAGGGTGCCGAGGGTGCCGGCGGCAATACGATGCTTCATGCGCGATATCCTTTGTAAGGAGGAAATGAACGAAGGCTTACAACGCCTGACAAAACCGTGGCGAGCGGAAGGAAGTTGTGGTTGAGAAGCGCAACTGTAAAGGTACAGTGAGCATCGCAGACCGCAAATTCCGACGCGCAGCAGGTTTGGATCGGCGTTCTTAGCGAGGTCGGGGTGGCCAGTCGCGAAGGAGCAGCCGGGGCGTAAGCATACGCCATTGCCCGGTGCGCTTGGATAAAATGTGCGAGAGAAATGTTGCTATTTTGCCGGTGGCGGCAGTGCCGCTTTCATGGCTTGCCAGTGGCTGCTTGTCAACGGCAGGCAGGCGGGGCAGGGCGTGGCGGCGATCCTGTCGCGGATTTGCTGCGCGCGCGCCGCCGTCTGCGGGTGCGAGGAGATCCAGCCTGGCACGTTGGCCTTGTCCTCGTTGCCGAGCTTCTGGAAGAAGGTCAGCATGCCGTCCGGACGGATCCGCGCGCGCTGCAAGGCGAGCAAGCCCAGGCGATCCGCTTCGTCTTCCATGTCGCGGCTGAAATACAGGGTGCCCGCCTGGTGCGCCAGCATGGCGGCCACGGCGCTGATGTCACCGATGGTCACGCCCACCAGCGCGCCCCAGCCCAGGCTGCTGATCATTTGCCGTAGCGAATGGCGCTGTTCCACGTGCTGCACTTCATGCGCCAGCACGCCGGCCAGCTCGCCCGGATCGCCCGCCTGGCGCAGCAAACCCGTATGCACGACGATGATGCCGCCGGGCATGGCAAACGCGTTGACGCTCTCATCCTGCTTGACCAGCCAGCGGTAGGTGTAGCGCGAAGCGGCCGTCAGCTTGCCGCCGATGTCCTGCACCGTTTGCTGCGCGGTGCCCTTTTCGATGAGGCCACCCTGTGCGCGCACTTGTGCCAAGGCCAGTTCACCCAGCTGCTGCTCTGTCGACAGGGGAATCAGGTTGGCCAGCGCGCCCACGGCATTGCCGCCCTGCCACCATAGCAAGCCTGCGGCGATGAGGGCCGCGCCCGTCAAGCCGGCCAGCCAGCCCGACACTTGCCGCCGGTTGCGCTGGCGTTCGTTCCACAGGCGCTGCAGTTGCGGCTGTAGCGCGGCGGGCGCTTCCTGCAGCTCGATGGCGATGTCATCGGCTGTCAGCGGCTTGAGCGAGGCTTGCCGCCCTTGCCCGTCGAGCCAGTTCAGGAACAGTTCCGGCCCGTCGACGCCGCCCACGCTGACGACCAGCTGCGCCACGTCGACGGTGGGGCCGGGTGCATCGATGACCAGCTGGGCGCCAAAGAAATGCGCGCCGACGGGCGTGCCGGCCGGTCCGCCAGCGGGGCCAGTCAGCAGCGCCTGGAACGCAGTCATGCAGCCGCCTCGGCCTCGGCAAAGCGGCTTTCATACAGGGCTGCCATCAAGTCGGACTGGCTGATGATGCCGGCCAGGCGTTCCTCGTCATCGAGGATGGGAATATGGTGGTAGCCGGCGTCGGCCATCAGGGGCACGAGGTCGATGATGGGCGTGCCCAGGCGCGCCGTGTGCGGCGATGGCGTCATCAGTTGGCCCACCACCTCCGGCTTGTCCGTATGGGACAGGCCGCTGCGCTGCAGCAGGCTGCGCAGGCGCTGGCGCATGCCCTCGTAATCGTCGAGGCCGCCATGGCGCAAAAAATCCGTCTGCGTGATGATGCCGATGACCCTGTTCGCCCGGTTGACGACGGGCAAGGCGCCCACGTCGTGCTCGCGCATGGTGCGCCAGGCAACATCGAGCGGCGTGCCGAATTCCACGCTGAGCACGTCCTTCGACATGATGTCGGCGCAAGTGATGACGCCGAAGCGGCGCTGGTAGGCGCGCATTTCCGTTTGCAGGAAGATGGCTTGTAAATCATCGCGGCTGATGTCGAGCACTTCGCCGTGCTGGCGCAGCACGGCATCGAGGTCGTCGGACGAAATACCCAGGCGCGTGCTGGGCACGGCATCCCTGGTGGCGTGCGGGTGCGGCGTGGGCAGTTGCTGCATGTGCGGGTAGCGGCGTCCCGTCAAGTTGTTGTACAGCACGGCGCAAGCGACCAGCACGGCAGAATTGAACAGCACGGTGATGAAGACGAACTCGAAGCCGGCCGCATGCACGCTGGCGCCGCCCACCACGGTGGTGAGCGCGACGGCGCCGCCCGGCGGATGCAGGCAGCGCAGGGCGAACATGGCACCGATGGCCAGGCAGGCGGCCAGCGCCGCCACGCCCACGCTTGGCCCCAGCCATTTCACGCAAGCCATGCCCACGAGTCCGGAGACGACATTGCCGCCCACCACGGACCACGGTTGCGCCAGGGGACTGGCCGGCAGGCAGAACAGCAGCACGGCCGAGGCGCCCATGGGAGCGATCAGGTACACGCTGGCGCTGTCGGGGGCCAGCAGGAAATGGCAGATGAGGCCGGTGAGCAGCAAGCCGCAGATGGCGCCGGCGCAGGCGCGCAATTGTTCGCGGCGGCTGCCGTTGTTCGGTTGTGGCAGCCAGCGTGCCAGGAAAGAAGTCGTCATGGTGGGGAGGGCGCGTTCCGGACGCGTTGCTCTGTAAAGCCAGCCATTATCCCATGCGTGCCGTTTCGTTGCCGGCGCTCACTCGTCCTCGGCACAGACCGCCTGCAAACCGTGCTGTTCCAGCAGGCGCTTGACGGCCTCGACTGTAGCAGTATCGGGCTTGCCGCTGGCGCAGGCATGACTATCGTTGAGCACCCGCGCCGCATCCCTGCCGGTGGCGTACGCCATCAGCTGGGCCAGATGGCGGTCGGAAAAATGCTCGTACAGCAAAGTTAGCACGGCCTTATATGCGGTGTCGGGGATGCCGTCCGGGAAGGCGCTGCGCAGCATGCGCGCGGCGCTCCACAGGGGCTGGGGCAGGGTGTCTCGGACGATCAATGCATGCTCCCGGTCTTGCTTATGCGTTTTTCGTATAAGCACAGTGCAATTAAATTGTAGATATTTCCTGTAAGCAGGCATATTCTAAATGGTCATGCCCGCTGGCATCTGTCCAGCTGGCCTCACGCCGATTTCACAGGAGCTCCGCATGCGCGTTTCCATCCTTTCCACCGTTCTCGCCAGTGTGCTGCTGGCCGGCACCGCCGTTGCCGCCGCCCCAACACCAAGCAACCCTGTCGCCACGCCGCACTTGCCGTACAACGCGGCAGCCGACGCCAAGGCCGACGTGGCCCACGCGCTGGCCGAGGCCAAGGCTGCCCACGTGCCCGTGCTGCTGATCTTTGGCGCCAACTGGTGCGAGGATTGCCGCGCGCTCGACAAGGCCTTGAAAGAGGGCAAAAACGCGGAGCTGATGCAGCAGCAGTTCAAGGTCGTCAAGGTCGACGTGGGCAATTTCGACCATAACCTTGACGTGGCGCACGCCTATGGCAATCCCTTGAAGAAGGGTATTCCGGCCGCCGTCCTGGTGTCGAGCGACAACAATCAGGTGCTGTACGCCACCAAGGGCGGTGAACTGGCGAATGCGCGCCGCATGAGCGAAAGCGGCATTTACGACTTCTTCAAGCAGGCGGCCAGCGTGAAGGCGCCGGCGATTTAATTGCCTTAAAACTCTTCCCATGCATCGCTGGCCGGCGCTTGCGGGCGCGCGGCAGGCGTTGCTGCGATCGCCTGGCGGGCGGTCTTGGCTGGTGCGGGCCGTGCAACAGCCTGCTGCGGCGCCTGCCCCGTTTCATCCAGCTTGAACACGCTGACCACCTGCGCCAGGCGGCCCGCCTGATCTTGCAGGGACTGGGCGGCGGCCGCCGCTTCTTCCACCAAGGCAGCGTTTTGCTGGGTCGCATCATCCATCTGCGTAACCGTGGCGTTGACTTGCGCGATGCCCTGGCTTTGTTCCTGGCTGGCCGAGGCGATTTCGCCCATCAGGTCGGCCACGCGCTGCACGGAGACGACGATATCCTGCATGGTGGCGCCGGCCGAGTCGACCAGCCTGCTGCCTGCTTCCACCTTGCTGCCCGAGTCGACGATCAAGTCCTTGATTTCCTTCGCCGCCGCGCTCGAACGGTGCGCCAGGTTGCGCACTTCGGTAGCCACCACGGCAAAGCCACGGCCCTGCTCGCCCGCGCGCGCCGCCTCGACCGCCGCATTCAGGGCGAGGATGTTGGTCTGGAAGGCAATGCCGTCGATCACGCCGATAATGTCCGCGATCTTGCGCGAACTATCCGTAATTTCGCTCATCGTTTGTATTACTTGCCCCACCACGTCGCCGCCCTTGACGGCGTGGCCCGAGGCTGAGACCACCAGCTGATTCGCTTGCCGCGCATTGTCCGCATTCTGTTTCACGGTCGACGTCAATTCTTCCATGGCGGCCGCTGTTTCTTCCAGGCTCGATGCCTGGGCTTCCGTGCGCGCCGACAGGTCCAGATTGCCCGACGCGATTTCGCTCGATGCGCTGGCAATGGCCCCTGTACTGTCGCGAACTTCGCGTATCGTCACGTTCAATGATGCGACGAAGCGGTTGAAGGCGGCCGCCAGTGCGCCGACCTCGTCTTCCGATTCGACGGGCATGCGTCGGCTCAGGTCGCCATTGCCGCTGGCGATCTCGCTCAGCATGCCGGCGGCCCGCGCCACGGGCGCCGCGATGGCGCGGCTGATCACATAAATGATGACCAGGGCGATGCCGCCGCCCACCAGGCCGGCGATCAGGGCGGCGATCAGGGCCGAGCGCGTGACATTGCCCAGCACTTCCGTTTCCGGCACTTCCGCCATCACGTACAAATTCAATTCCGGCACGAAGGAGGCGGCGACGAACTGGCGGCCGGCGGGCGCGTCGTAGATGGCGGAGGCGTACTTATTGCCGGTGAGCAGGCTCTTGCTCAGCGCTTCGCTAAAGCCGGGCAAATCCTTCAATGCATGCTTGCCATCGGCCAAAGCCGTGTCGCGGTGCACCAGCACGATGCCATTGGCGCGCGCCAGGTAGACGTGGCCCGTCCGGCCGATCTTGTAGCTGCGGATGGTGTCGGCCAGCGCATTGATGGACAGGCCCAGTCCGGCGGCGATCTGTTTGCCGCCCGCCGTCTGGCCGCGCGCATTCAGGTACAGCATCAGGTCGCTGGCGTTTTCCGCCTTGTCGATGTCCAAGGTGTACGCCTTGTCGCCGGCCAGCAAGGCATAAAACCACTGGTCGGCCGCTTGCTTCTTGTCCAGGGTGCGCAGCAAGCCGTCCGTGGTGAAATACTTGCCCGTGCTGGCGGAGGCCCAGTTGATCGAAGCGGCCTTGTTCTTGTCCTTGACCACCGCGGCATAGCGCTGGAAGGTGGCGATGCCGCTGTCGGGCAAGCCCGCGTCTTCCCAGTCTTGCAGATAGACATCGTTGGCCATGGTTTGCACCACGGACAGGGGCTGGCTGATCTGGCGCAGCACGTCGTTGCGGATCTCGCCCACCTGCGCCGGCAACTCCTGGCTGACGACGCGCTCGCGCACATAATCGCTGCTCATGCGCACGCTGAGCAGCGATGAAATCGCCATGAAAAGCAGCAGGCACAGGCCCATGCTGAACAGGAGTTTTTTCTGGATGGAGAGACGGCGGAGCAGAGACATGGAAGACCTTGAATGATGGCCTGCACAATCGGCAGAAAAGCGGGCAGGCAAGCCGGCAGTATACCGGCCGCACCCCGCGCCTCGCTGTACCTTTGCTACTTCCAGGCTATTTATGTTGCAATGCAGCAACGTAAAAAACAGGCAATCATGCTGATTTTTCATGCCTTTCCAGCATGCGTGAAAAAGGCGTCAAGCCGGCAAGCCGTGGGCGATCAGTTCCAGCGGCAATTCCGTGCTGCACTTGATTTGTTCCATGGAAAAGGCGGAAGACACGCCCGTCAGCTGCACCGCCTTGATGAGCTTTTTATAGAAAGTGTCATAGCCCTTGATGTCGGTGGTGACCACTTTCAGCAGGTAGTCGATGTCGCCGCTCATGCGGTGAAATTCCTGCACCTCCGGCAGGACGATGACGGCGGCGGCAAAGCGCCGCAGCCATTTTTCATCGTGCTGGCCCGTGCGCACGCTGACGAACACGGTCACCGGCAAGCCCACTTTTTGCCGGTTGACGATGGCCACGCGGCTTTCGATATACCCGTCTTCCTCCAGCCGCTTGACTCTTTTCCAGCACGGCGTGCTGGACAGGCCGATTTTCTCGCTGAGGGCGGCGATCGACAGGGTGCCATCCTGCTGCAGCGCGGCCAGGATGGCGCAGTCGAATTTGTCGAGCGTAGGGGAAGGTAAATTCATTTTGTTCTTTTCCATTTGGTGGTATGTTTATGCTGCATGGTAGCGTATTTGCAGCATTTTTTGGCATATCTTCACGGACGGCTGCCGGTAGACTGTTCATACGTTTCAGCCGCCAGCGCTGCCCCCTTTTTATAGAATGCCCGGACTGCCATCATGAAAGAAATTTACCTCGACAGCAATGCCACCACTTGCGTGCTGCCCGCCGCCGTTGCCGCCGCCCGGCAGGCGATGGAGCAGGGCTTTGGCAACCCCAGCAGCACCCACGCGACGGGATTGCAAGCCAGGGCCATGCTCGATGGCGTGCGCCAGCGCGCGCGTCGCCTGCTGGGCGCGGGAGACGGACGATTGATGTTCAACAGCGGCGCCACCGAAGGCATCCAGACGGCCGTCCTGTCCGCCCTGTGCGCATTGCGCGAACGGCGCGACGCGGGCCAGCGCATCGGCAGCCTGCTGCTGTATGGCGCAACCGAGCACAAGGCCGTGCCGGAAAGCCTGGCGCACTGGAACCGCCTGCTGGGCCTGAATCTGGACGTGCGCAAGCTGCCCGTCGATGCGCAGGGGCGCCACGACTTGCAAGCCCTGGGCGCGCTGATCGGCGACACGGCCATGCTGTGCACCATGGCGGCGAACAATGAAACGGGCGTCATCAGCGATTTGTCCGCCATCGCGCAGCTGCTGCAGGAACGGGGCGCGGACGCCTACTGGATGGTCGACTGCGTGCAGGCGCTGGGCAAGCTGAAACTGAACCTGGCCGCCACGCGCATCGACTATGCGCCGTTTTCCGGCCACAAGCTGTATGCGCCCAAGGGCATCGGCATGCTGTACGTGCGCGCCGGCGCGCCGTTTACGCCTTTGATGATGGGTGGCGGCCAGGAAGCGGGCCTGCGTTCGGGCACGGAAAACATGGCCGGCATCGCCGCCCTGGGCGCCGTGCTGGCCGCGCTGGACGATGGCGCGACCTTCCGCAGCCACGCCGAACTGGGCGCCTTCCGCGCGCGGCTGGCGGCCAGCCTGGAGCACGCTTTCCCCGGCATCGTCTTCAACATGCCGTTCGACCTGTCCTTGCCGACCACGCTCAATTTTTCCGTACCGGGCCTGTCGTCGAAAGAGTTGCTGGACCTGTTCGACGCGGCGCGCGTGCGCGTCAGTTCGGGCAGCGCCTGCTCCGCCGCCAAGGCCCTGCCCAGCTACGTGCTGGAAGCCATGCACGTGCCGCAATGGCGCGCCAGTTCCGCCATCCGCCTGTCGTTCGGCCCCTTGATCGATGCGGCGACGATCGATGCCGCCTGCGCGCGCATCGAACGCTGCGGCGAGGCGCTGCGCAGCAGCTGTCTGCTGCCGTCGGCGCTGGCGCCGTCGCCGCAGGACGGCGCGCAGGACGGCATAATTCAGCTGAGCGTGGATGGCCAGAACACCTGGCTGATCAGCGACGCGGCCAGCGCCACGTGCGTCGTCATCGATCCCGCCGCCGCGCTGGTGCCGCGCCTGGCCGCCTTCATCCGCTGCCAGCAGCTCGATTTGCGCGCCATCGCGCACACGGCGCCGCCTGCAGACAACGGCGCGGCGCGCCTGGCGCTGCTGCAGGAACTGGCCATCGAGCAGGCGGGCGATATCGCGGCGGATGGCGCACTGCTACTGGGCCAGCAGCGCCTGCGCCGCGTCGATTGCGGCGGCACGCACGTGTATCTGCTGGACCAGCGCTTCGCCTTCACCGGTAGCCTGGCGCCGCACGCCATCGCCCCCTTGCTGGAGGCCGGCCTGGTGAGGCCGGACACGGTACTGTGCGCGGCAGTGGATGACAACAGCATCTGCGGCACCGTGCGCGCGATGGAGGCTGGCGTGGCGCCCGCCGCCGAATTACAGCTCGATGCGGCCGGCTTGCCGGCTTTCCTGCGCCAGCATCCCGACGCCATCCTCGTCGACGTGCGCGAAGCGTATGAGCATGCGGCCTGCGCGGGTCACGTGTTCGAGGGTTGCGAAGTGCGCAGCGTGCCCCTGAGCCGCCTGGCAGGGCAGGTCAGCGCCTGGCTGCAGCAGCCGCAGCGTCCGCTGGTCTTTTTCTGCCGCAGCGGCAACCGCAGCGCGCGCGCCGCCGCCTGCCTGCGCCGCCTGGGCCATGCCGCCGCCTGGCAGCTGAACGGCGGCATGGCAATGGCGGAAGCGACGCACCATCCGCTGGCCATCGCTGCCTGAGAGCGCTTGACGTTTCCCCGTTGAAAACATGTACCGCGCCGGCATGGGCGCGGTAAATGCCGCCAAGCTTCCTCCATTCATTTCCTCGTAGCATCTTTCTCTAGTTGACTCCGCTGATTTCTTTGCCGACACGCCGCTAAAACGCCCGGTATGTACGCTAGCGCACGGTCTTGCGCGCAGTGCGCCCCTACGATGAAGTTCAGAAAATCTCCCCATACCCTGAGATTCGTCGCAACGCTCCGGCGCTTCGCTTTCCGTCTTCGCCAGTGTCCGATCGTGTTCTTCCTGACTGGGCTCGCGTGACGGTGGCCGCTGGCTGCCTGCGTGCACCTAGCGAGGCCCAAGTTGAAAGAGTACACAGCAGTCGTCACGCAACACATCAAGGAACAGATTTCCAAAGTCAGGGAAATCTTCCGCGACCATTCCCTTGCCCCCGATACCTTCGACGCCGCGCGCGACGATGCCTTGCCCCTGCGCTCGGAATTGTTCAGCGCCATGCAGATGGCCGCCCACGGCAAGCACGTGGCCGCCGGCCACGCGGTGGGGCGGCATCACGGCCGCGACCGTCTGCTGGCGCGCCTGGCCGACAACGCGGCCCTGATCACGGCCACCGTCAATGAGCTGACGGCCACCGTGAAAAGCGGGCGCCAGGTGACGCCCGCCTCGGAATGGCTGCTAGATAATTTTTACCTGATCGAAGAGCAGATCCGCACCACGCGGCGCCACCTGCCGAAGAACTACAGCAAGGAGCTGCCGCGCCTGACCTCGGGTTCCGACGCGGGCTGTCCGCGCGTGTATAAAATTGCGCTGGAAATCATCTCGCACGGCGATGGCCGGGTCGACCTGGAAAACCTGTGCCACTTCGTCGAGGCTTACCAGGACGTTGCCACCCTGACCCTGGGCGAACTGTGGGCCGTGCCCATCATGCTGCGCCTGGCCCTGATCGAGAACCTGCGCCGCGTGGCCGTGCGCGTGGCCGACGACCGCATGCAGCGCGACCTGGCCAATACCTGGGCCGACCAGATGACGGACATCGCCGAGCGCAATCCCAGCGGCTTGATCCTGCTGGTGGCCGACATGGCGCGCTCGAATCCGCCGATCACCAGCGCCTTCGTGGCGGAACTGTCGCGCCGCCTGCAGGGACAAAGCCCGTCGCTCACCCTGGCCCTGTCGTGGCTGACGCACAAGCTGGCCGAATCGGGCCTCACCATCGAACAGCAGATCCAGTCCGAGATCGGGCAGCAGGCGGCCGACCAGGTGTCGATCGCCAACAGCATCGGCAGCTTGCGTTTTCTCGGCACCATGGATTGGCAGGAATTCGTCGAGACCATGAGCGTGGTCGAGCAAACCTTGCGCCTCGACCCGGCCGGCACGTATGGCTTGATGGATTTCGCCACGCGCGACAGCTACCGCCACGCCATCGAGCGCATCGCCAAGCGCAGCGCGCGCAGCGAAGTGGCCGTGGCCGAGATGGTGGTGCAGCTGGCGCACACGCATGGCAATGGCAATGATGCGCGCCGCGGCCATATCGGCTTTTACCTGGTGGGGCGCGGCGTGCTGGTGCTGGAAAAGCAGGCTGGCGCGAAGCTGCCCTTCGTCGAGGCGCTGCAGCAGACGGCGCGCGCCGCGCCGCTGGCCGTGTACCTGGGCGCGATCGCCTTCCTGACCCTGGCCACCAGCGCGCTGCTGCTCGAACGCGCCGTCAGCCATGGCGTGCAGGGCTGGCCCCTGGCGGCGCTGGGCGTGCTGGCGCTGCTGGGCAGCAGCCAGCTGTCGGTAGCCGTGGTGAACTGGCTGGCGACCCTGATGACGTCGCCGCATCCGCTGCCGCGCATGGATTACCAGGCCGGCATTCCGTCGGATGCGCGTGGCATCGTGGTCGTGCCGACCC
>CAUSDR010000026.1:0-27216 GCA_963530105.1 uncultured Janthinobacterium sp. | reverse complement strand
ATTGCGGTTCGGCTAGTGGGGCCAATCCCCCATCATGCATCTGCTGCGCGCTTTGCACATTGATGCGGCGCACACCGAACGGCGCGTCCAGCGCCGTGGGGCCGGAAATGAGCAGCACGTCGGCGCCCGCCTCGCGCGCCGCGCGCGCCACCGCATAGCCCATCTTGCCCGAGGACAGATTGGTGATGCCGCGCACGGGATCGATGGCCTCGAACGTGGGGCCGGCCGTGACCAGCACGCGCTTGCCCGCCAGGACCTTCGGCTGGAAGGCGGCGATCAGCTCCGTCAGCAGCTGTTCCGGTTCCAGCATGCGGCCCAGGCCCGTCTCGCCGCACGCCTGTTCGCCGGCGGCGGGGCCAAACAGCTTGATGCCGTCATCGCGCAGCTGCTGCACGTTGCGCTGCGTGGCCGGGTTCTGCCACATTTCCACGTTCATGGCCGGCGCCACCAGCAAGGGCAGGTGGGACGGGCGGGCCAGGCACAGGGTCGACAGCAGGTCGTCGCACACGCCGTGCGCCAGCTTGCGCATGAAGTCGGCCGAACACGGCGCGATCAGGATGGCGTCCGCGTGGCGTGTCAGGTCGATATGCGCCATGTTGTTGGCGATGCGCGCATCCCACTGGCTGGTGTGCACCGGGTGGCCGGACAGCGCCTGCATCGTGACGGCCGTGATGAAGTGGCTGGCCGCATCCGTCATCACCACTTGCACCGAGGCGCCCGCCTTGGTGAGCGCGCGGCACAATTCCGCCGCCTTGTAGCAGGCGACGCCGCCTGACAGTCCCAGGACGATTTTTTTGCCGGACAATTCCATGCCGTTCTCCCGCAGTCGTGATTACTTGTTTACCCGGCGCAGTTCATCGATGATGAACAGGGCCGCGCCGATGCAGATGGCGCTGTCGGCGATATTGAAAGCGGGGAAATGGCCCCAGCTTTTCCAGTGAAAATCGAGGAAATCGACCACGTGGCCGTAGATCAGGCGGTCGATGGCATTGCCCAGCGCGCCGCCCAGTATCAGCGCCAGGGCCCAGCAGAACATGCGCTGGCCGGCGTGTTTTTTCAGCAGGTAGATGATGTAGATGGCGGCCGCCAGGGCGATGCCGGTGAAGAAATAGCGCTGCCAGCCGCCCTGGTCGGACAGGAAGCTGAAGGCGGCGCCCTTGTTATACGCCAGCACCAGGTTGAAGTACGAGGTGATGACCTTTTCCTGCGCGTAGCTGAAGGTCTTCAGGATCGTGATCTTGGTGATCTGGTCGAACAGGATGACGATGGCGGCGATGCCCAGCCAGGGCACCAGCGACGATGAAGAGGACGATTTCGATGAAAAACGGTTTTTAGTGGCCATATTTTTCCAGGGAAGATAAAGCCGCCGCCTGGCGGCAGGCGGCGGTTGGACTGACAGCATACAACGGCGGGCTACATCGTCGCGGGCGGCAGCGATGCGTGGCCGGGAAGCGCAACCGTACGCCAGCACGGTGGGCATCGCCGGCCGCCCATCGCGGCGCGCAGCGGATTGTGGCGCCCTTGTTTACGCGAAGCGGCGTTTCTCGCCCGCTCCAAACAGGTTGCTGACGCAGCGGCCGCACAGGGTAGCATGCGCGGCGTCCGTGCCCACGTCGGCGCGGTAGTGCCAGCAGCGCTCGCACTTCGGCGCCGTCGACGCGGCGACCAGCACTTCCTCCGAGGCTTCGTCGGCCACTTCGGCCACCGTTGCCTGCGAGGTGATGAAGACAAACTTCAGGTCGTCGCCGAGGGTGGTCAACAGCTTGTACTTCATCGGCGCGGCCTTGATCGTCAGTTCCGCCTGCAGCGAGGAACCGATGGCGCCCGAGGTGCGCAAGTCTTCCAGCTGTTTCGTGACGTCCGTGCGCACGGCGCGCAGGGCCGTGTATTTTTCCAGCAGGCCGGCGGCATCCGGCACTTCCGGCAGCTGCCACCAGGTTTGCGTGAAGATGGTTTCATCGCTGGCGGCGTACGCTTCCGCGCCGGCGAAGACGGCCCACGCTTCCTCGGCCGTGAACGACAGGGCAGGGGCCATCAGGCGCAGCAGGCTTTGCGTGATGTGCCACAGGGCCGTCTGCGCCGAGCGGCGCGCGTGCGACGTCAAGCCCGAGGTGTACAGGCGGTCCTTCAGGATGTCCAGGTAGAAGCCGCCCAGGTCTTCCGAGCAGTACGTCTGCAGCTTCGACACCACCGGGTGGAATTCGTAGCGCGCGTAGTTGTTCTCGATCTGCTGCTGCAAGGACGCCATGTTGGCGATCGCATAACGGTCGATTTCGAACAGCTCCGCCATCGGCACGGCATCCGTGGCCGGGTTGAAGTCCGACGTATTGGCCAGCAGGAAGCGCAGGGTGTTGCGGATGCGGCGGTACGATTCCGTCACGCGCTTGAGGATCTCGTCGGAGATCGACAGCTCGCCCGTGTAGTCGGTCGAGGCGATCCACAGGCGCAGGATGTCGGCGCCCAGGGTGTCGGAGATCTTTTGCGGCGCCAGCGTGTTGCCCAGCGACTTGGACATCTTCTTGCCTTCGCCATCGACCGTGAAGCCGTGCGTCAGCAGGGCTTTATATGGCGGACGGCCGTTCAGCATCGACGACACCAGCAGCGAGGAGTGGAACCAGCCGCGATGCTGGTCCGAGCCTTCCAGGTACAGGTCGGCCGGGAATTGCAGCTGCGTCGAGTGCGAACCGTGCGCCTGCGGGCCGCCCAGCACCGTCTGGTGCGTGGCGCCGGAATCGAACCACACGTCCAGCGTGTCCTTGTTCTTGGCGTAGATGGCCGCTTCGTCGCCGATCAGGTCAGCCAGGTCCAGCGCCTGCCATGCCTCGATGCCGTCCTTTTCGATCAGCTTGGCCACCTGCTCCAGCAGTTCCGGCGTGCGCGGATGCAAATCGCCCGTTTCCTTGTGCACGATGAAGGCCATCGGCACGCCCCACTGGCGCTGGCGCGACAGGGTCCAGTCGGGACGGTTGGCGATCATGCCGTGCAGGCGCGCCTGGCCCCAGTCCGGGAAGAACTCGGTGTCGGCGATGCCTTTCAGGGCCGTTTCGCGCAGGGTCGCGCCGCCGTCCTTCGGCGTCACGTCCATGCCGGCGAACCACTGCGAGGTGGCGCGGTAGATGATCGGCGTCTTGTGGCGCCAGCAGTGCATGTAGCTGTGGTCGAACATCTTGACTTCGAACAAGGCGCCCGCTTCGCGCAGGGCGTTGCAGATCGGTTTCGACGCTTCCCAGATGGTCATGCCGCCAAACAGGGGCAGGGTCGAGGCGAACTTGCCGTCGCCCATCACCGGCTTGATGATGTCGTCGTCCTTCATGCCGTGCGCCTTGCACGAGATGAAGTCGTCCAGGCCGTAGGCGGGCGCCGAGTGCACCACGCCCGTGCCGCTTTCCGTGGTCACGTATTCGGCCAGGTACAGGGGCGACAGGCGGTCGTAGAAGGCGTCGGCCGCGTGCAGCGGATGGCGGAAGCTGATGCCGGCCAGGGCCGCGCCATCGCAGGTGGCGATCGTCGTGCCTTCAAGCTTGAAGCGCGCCAGGCTGGCCACGACCAGGTCTTGCGCCAGGATCAGCAGCAGCGGCTGGCCATCGCGCTCGGCCTTCACCAGCGCATATTTGACTTCTGGGTGCACGTTGAGCGCCTGGTTCGACGGGATGGTCCACGGCGTCGTGGTCCAGATGACGATGAAGCCGTTGTCCGTCTGCAGCGCCGGCAGGCCGAAGGCGGCCGCCAGTTTTTCCGGCTCGGCGAACTTGAAGCCGACGTCGATGGCCGGGTCGCGTTTTTCCGCGTATTCCACTTCCGCTTCGGCCAAGGCCGACTGGCAGTCGAAGCACCAGTTGACGGGTTTCAGGCCGCGGTACACATAGCCTTTTTCCAGCAGCTTGCCCAGGGCGCGCAATTCGTCGGCTTCATTGCCGTGCGCCATCGTCAGGTAGGGGTTGTCCCACTCGCCCAGCACGCCCAGGCGGATGAAGTCCTTTTTCTGGCGCTCGACCTGCACGGTGGCGTAGGCGCGGGCTTTTTCCAGCACTTCGGCCGTCGGCAGGTTCTTGCCGTGCAGTTTTTCGATCTGGATTTCGATCGGCATGCCGTGGCAATCCCAGCCCGGCACGTACGGCGCGTCAAAGCCGGACAGCGAGCGCGATTTCACGACCATGTCCTTCAGGATCTTGTTGACGGCGTGGCCCAGGTGGATGTCGCCGTTCGCATACGGCGGGCCGTCGTGCAGGATGAATTTCGGGCGGCCGGCGGCGGCCTTGCGCACGCGTTCATAGATTTTCTTGTCTTGCCATTGCTGTACCCATTGCGGCTCGCGCTTGGCCATGTCGCCGCGCATCGGGAAGGTGGTTTCCGTCATGTTGACCGGGTATTTGCTTTCTGGCTTCTTGTTCTGCTTGGGCGCTGCTGGCTTGTTTTGGTCGGACATAGTCTTCTTTACTGTATGGGGTGAATTACTGTGGCGGGGAAACCCGCGGCGAGGCGGAGTTGGCCAGGATCAAATTCGGTCGGTCGCGGTAATCGCGCTGCGGCGCTGCGCGAAATAGGCGCGCGCCTGGTTCGAGTCGCGCTCGATGGCGGCCGTCAGGGTGGGCAAATCGTCGTACTTTTCTTCGTCGCGCAGCTTTTCCAGGAATTCCACGCGCACCAGTTTGCCGTAGCAGGACTGGGCGAAGTCAAACACATGCACTTCCAGCAAGACGCGGCCACTGTCATCGACGGTGGGGCGCACGCCCAGGCTGGCCACGGCCGGCAGGGGCTGCGGCGCCAGGCCATGCACTTGCACGATGAAGATGCCGGACAGGGCGGGGCGGTGCGCCACGCGCAGGTTCAGGGTGGGGAAGCCCAGGGTGCGGCCCAGCTTCTGGCCGTGGATGACGTGGCCGGAAATGGCGTACGGATGGCCCAGCAGCTGCGTCGCCAGCGGGAAATCGCCGGCCGCCAGCGCCAGGCGCACGGCCGACGAGGAAATGCGCGTGCTGCCATTCATAACGGTAGGCAACGTTTCGACGTGAAAACCATATTTACGGCCCGCTTCCTGCAGCATGGCGACGTCGCCGGCGCGCCGGGCGCCATAGCAAAAGTCGTCGCCGACCATCAGCCATTTCACGTGCAAGCCGTCGACGAGGACTTTTTCCGTGAATTCCTGCGGCGTCAGGGCGGCGAACTGGGCGCTGAAGTGTTCGACGACGACACGGTCGATGCCGGCGTCATCGAGCGACTGCAGCTTGTCGCGCAGGTTGGCGATGCGTTGCGGGGCTTTCGACAGGTCGCCGGCCCGCTGCGCGAAGAATTCGCGCGGATGCGGTTCGAACGTCATCACGGCCGCTTCAATGCCGAGCTCGGTCGCGGCTGCACGCACGCGCGCCAGCAAGGCTTGATGGCCGATGTGGACACCGTCAAAATTGCCGATGGTCAGGGCGCAAGGCGCTCTTGCCTGGGCATTGGGAAGTCCGCGAAATACCTTCATGGGAATCTGATCAAAACTTGGCCAAAAGGGGGATTATACGGACTGTTTCAGGGATGCACAGCCGCAAGGGCGGCCTGAGGGGTAATTTCCCCCCTGAAATGGACAAAAAGCGTTGCCGGCAGGTGAGCTGGCAACGCTTTTGGGGAACGCGCCCCAGCGTGGGCGCGATCTCGAGATGAACTTATTTGTTCATCAACGTCCAGTAGCGGGCCAGGTCAGCCGCGCCATCCGTGCCCTTGACGGCTTTCAGTGCGGTGGAGGCGTTGGCTTTCTTGCCAGCGTGGATGTAGGCGATGCCCAGGTGCAGCTTGGCTTCTTCCGGATACTTGGCGGTGCCCATTTTCACGGCGTCGTTCATCAGCGCCAGGCCTTTTTCCGTCTGGCCGTCATACACCAGTGCGAAGCCCAGCTTGCTCAAGCTGTCGGCGTCCTTGTTCTTGACGTATTCCGCTTCCGACTTGGCGGCGCTGGCTTTCAGGTCGGCCTGGGTTTTCAGGGCCAGGTCTTTCAGGCGCTGGTGACGCGGTGCATCGGCGCCGGTACCCAGCACGCCTTTTTTGTAGCCTTGCTCGATGATGGCCAGCGCTTCGCCTGGATTGCCTGCTTGCAGGGCCAGTTGGCTGATTTCCATGTATTCGGAAGGCTTGGTGAACAGGCCGTTGGCCAGGCGCAGGCGCTGGACGTCCAGGCTCAGGCGTTGCGAGAAGCCAGGCTTGCCCGAAACGCGGTTCAGCAAGTCAGCCCAGTAGCTGGTCTTTGGATAGCTGGCTGCCAGTTTTTCCAGGGTGGCGACATAGCCGGCCTTGTCGTTTTGCTTGAGCTGGATGTTGGCCAGCATTTGCAGGCTCGCTTCCGAGTTGCCGCCGCGTGCTTGCAGCTCTTTTGCCGCTTCGGCGTAGTTGCCGCTGACGTAGTAGGTCTGGATCAGCAGTTCGCGCATCTGTGGATCTTCGCGGTCTTTCAGCGAGCGTTTGATCCAGGTGATGGTGTTAGGCCAGTCCTTGGCGCGGTAGTACATGCCGGCCAGGGCTTGCGTGAATTTGGGGGCTTCGGCGGCGCTCAGGCGGCCGGAATTGATGACGGCTTCAAAGGCCTTGATGGCGGTGGCGTTATCGCCGGCGCCAGCGGCGGCCGAAGCGCGCACGCGTTCGATCTGGTAGCTTTCAAAGGCGGTCTTGCCGCCCACGCTGTCTGCTTCGCGCAGTTTGGCCAGCGCTTCCTTGTTTTTGCCGCTGCTAGCGAGTTTTTGTGCTTCTTGCAGTGGCTTGCCGACTTCGGCGCGCACGGTGTCCGCGGCATAAGCCAGCGAGCCCAGGCCGATTACAGGAGTTGCTGCGGTAAAACCGATAGCGGCCATGACGAGGCCGAGATGAGCGAGACGAAACTTGGACATGAGAAAGTCTTTCAGTAAAAAGCGAATAGGCAGGAAGTCCTGCCTATTCGGATGTAAAGAGAACCTGATTGCTACAGCTTACTGGAATTGCTCGTTGCCGACCAGACCGATTTTGGTCACGCCCAGACGCTGTGCCGACGCCATCACGCCGGCGACGACCTTGTAATGCACCAGCTTGTTCGGACGCAAATGCACTTCCGGCTGATCTGCTTGCGCAGCGATGTTGCTCAGCTTGGCTTCCAGTGTATTACGATCAGGTATGACCTGATTGTCCCACAGGATGGTGCCATCAAAATCGACATCGATCGTGACGACCACTGGTTCGGTTGTCTGTGGCGGCGGGGTGCCGACCGGCATGTTCAGGTTCACCGAGTGGTTTTGCTTAGGAATCGTGATGATCAACATGATAATCAGCACCAGCATCACATCGATGAGGGGCGTCATGTTCAGTTCCATCATTGGTTCCGGATCCGCGTTTGGCGAACTACCCGAACCGACATTCATACTCATAGTATTTCCTTTAAGAAGTCCAACGAAGCGCCGGGCGATACTGCCGCCCGGGAAGCTCCTGGCAGTGGCGTCCCCGTGTTGCCGGGACGCCGCTGTCAGTCGCTATCAGCCCTTGTCAGGTGGTTCGGTGATGAAGCCGACCTTCTGGATCCCGGCACGTTGGGTCGTAAAAATAACCCGGCCGATCGATTCGTAGCGTGTTTCTTGGTCGCCACGAACGTGTACTTCCGGCTGCGGTACTTTCACTGCTTCAACTTTAAGATAATCGAACAGTTCGTTCGTGTCTTTCAGTCTGGTCTGGCCCAGATAAATCTCACCGTCCTTGTTGACTACGATGTTGACGTTTTCTGGCTTGCTTTGAAGGGCTTGGTTGGCCTCGATCGGCAGATCGATTTTCTGCAATTTGAGGACAACCGGACTGGTGATCAAGAAAATGATCAGCAAAACCAACATGATGTCGACGAGCGGCGTCGTGTTGATTTCTGACATTACTTGATCTTCATCTCCGCTGTCGGAGCCGACGGACATCGACATGATTCTTATCCGATCTTTTTAGCGCCGGCAGCACGGCCAGCTTCGCTGGTCGACATTGCGCCGGAGATCAGTACCGAGTGAACATCGGCGCTGAACGAGCGTACGTCTTCCATTGCGGTTTTGTTACGACGAACCAGCCAGTTGTAACCCAGAACGGCAGGAACAGCGACCAGCAGACCGAAAGCGGTCATGATCAGTGCTTCACCAACTGGACCTGCCACTTTGTCGATCGATGCGTTACCGGTCATGCCGATCGCGGTCAGCGCGCCGTAAATACCCCAAACGGTACCGAACAGACCGATAAACGGTGCGGTCGAACCAACGGTTGCCAGGAACGACAGGCCATCTTGCAGACGCGATTGGACTTTGTCCGAAGCGCGCTGGATCGACATCGTCACCCAGGTCGACAGATCGATTTGTTCCAGCAGGGCGCCGTCATGGTGAGCCGTTGCCTTGGTGCCCGATTCAGCGATGAAGCGGAATGGCGAGCCTTCTGCCAGGGTTGCCGAACCAGCAGCGATCGAAGGCGCTTTCCAGAATTTGGCAGCGGTTTCTTTGGCTTGCTTGAAGATCTTCATTTGATCCAGCAGCTTCGTGATGATGATGTACCAGCTGCCGATCGACATGATCGACAGGATGATCAGGGTGGCGCGTGGCACGAAGCCGCCGTCCCATACTGCGGACAGGCCGAACGGGTTGTGCACTTCTTCGGTTTTGGCTGGAGCTGCTGCATCGGCGGCTGGAGCGGCTGCGTCTGCTGCTGGAGCTGCTGCATCTGCGGCAACTGGTGCTGCTGCAGCGTCTGCCGCAGGAGCCGTGGCGGCTGCCGATGCTGGCGCGTCAGCGAATGCTGGTGCTGCTACCAGGGCGGTAGTAGCGGTGACGGACAACAGAACCGCGGCAAAAAATGCGGACAAACGGGTATTCTTAAACATGCTTCCTCCAAAATTAAAAATAACAGATCGCTGAACGTAATGACAACGAAATCATAGTGTGAGACAGGGGATAACTGCCTCGGGTTTTAATCCAGCGACCAAACGTATTGCATTTGCTGCCAGCCTTGTTCCGGCTTGCCGTCGACTGTTGCCGGCTTAAATGTACAGCGGCTGATACCTTGCTGCGCGGCGCGGTCCAAGTCTCTGAAGCCGCTTGACTTCACGATCTTCGAATCAGCGACCTTGCCGTCCACGCCGATCAGGAACGACAGTGTCACGACACCGGTTTCCTCATTGCGCTGCGACGACTTCGGATACGCCGGCTTTTCGCAGACGCTGAAGTCAACCACGGCCGGCGTGCGCACCGATTTGGCTGGTCCAGGAGTTGGCGCAGGCTGTGCAGGCGGTGCTGGCGGTGCCAATACATTGGTGGCTGGCTTCACAGCAGTCGTATTTGCGATCACGTTCTGTTGTGGCGGCGGCTGCTGCACGTTCACCTCGACTGGCGGAATGAATGGCGGCGGTGGTGCCTTCATTTCTGGCGGCGGTGGTGGCGGTGGAAGATCCTTCGGTGGAGGCGGTTTGACTTCCTCGATAATCTTGGTTTCAACCGGTTCCATCATTTTGGTGACCAACCGCTTGCCCAAGCCCGTCGCGATCCCGTAAGCCGCGAGAACGTGCAGCAGGACAACGACTGTGATGCCTGTGTAGTTCTTGGGACTTTTCTCGTTCGAAAAATTCATGCCTGCTTTCTCCAAATACCATCTCTTGTCTTGCAACTGAACCCCAAAATGACGACACAAAGCTCCAGCCGTATCCGGGACGTCGCCGAATTATACATACGAATTCTTTATTTTACACAGATTTTTAACGCCTAAAACCGGTTAAATTTTTGGCGCTTTTGCGCCCTGAAAACGTACTTGCTTATGCCATCTTTGCACGCTTTCGGACAGAAAAAAAGGCGGTCTTATCGGTTTTTTACAGCCGTTTTGGGCTACCACTGCTAAGTTCTTCGATGTGTCGATATGGCGGAATTATATTTCGTGATATCCAATATGGAAACAGCTAAATTTGGAGAAAAATATTTCTCTTTGGAAATATTTTACCGCTGAACCAGACCACTTGGCCTGGCGCGCGCACCAAACGGGTGCGGCAAGGCCTTTGCACAGGTCAAAAAAAGCGGCCCCGGAGTGCTTTCCGAGGCCGCCTGGCCATACTGAATTCCTATGTAGGTATAGGCAGCGCTTATATTCTTGCTATTGATTATTGTCAATAAAGCTATTCATGGCCGCACGGCGGGGTCATCGCGGCGGTTGCGTTTTTCTCGCCGGCAATTCAAGGTGCCCAGCACGACGCCCTGCGGATCGACCGTATCGAGATGCACGTCGAAGCCCCACAGGCGCGCCACGTGTTTCAGCACTTCCGCCGCCTGCTGGTTCAGCGGGCGGCGCTGGAATTGCGTATGGCGCAAGGTCAGGGCGCGGTCGTCGCGCGTATTCACGGACCACACCTGGATGTTCGGCTCGCGGTTGCCCAGGTTGTACTGCTCGGCCAGCTGCTGGCGCACGTAGCGGTAGCCGGCATCGTCATGGATGGCGGAAATGGCCAGCTTTTCATTCTTGTCGTCGTCGAGCACGGCAAAGAAGTGGAATTCGCGGATCAGGCGCGGCGACAGGTACTGGGCGATGAAGCTTTCATCCTTGAAATTGCGCATGGCAAAGTCCAGGCTCTTGCGCCAGTCGCTGCCGGCCATGTCGGGAAACCAGGCGCGGTCTTCGTCCGTCGGGTGTTCGCAGATGCGGCGGATGTCGCTCATCATGGCAAAGCCCAGCGCATATGGATTGATGCCGCTGTAATACGGGCTGTCGATGGGCGGCTGGTAGACCACGTTGGTATGGCTCTTCAGGAATTCCATCATGAAGCCGTCGCCCACCACGCCTTCATCGTAGAGCTGGTTCAAGATCGTGTAGTGCCAGAAGGTGGCCCAGCCCTCGTTCATGACCTGGGTTTGCCGCTGCGGGTAGAAATACTGCGAAATCTTGCGCACGATGCGCACCATCTCGCGCTGCCACGGTTCCAGCAGCGGCGCGTACTTTTCGATGAAGTACAGCAAGTTTTCCTCGGGTTCCGGCGGAAAACGGGGCGCGGCCTTGCGCTGGTCTTCCTCTTCCTCGTCTTCGTCGCGCCGGGGCAGGGTGCGCCACAGCTGGTTGATCTGCGACTGCACGTACTCTTCGCGCTCTTTCTGGCGCGCATATTCCTTTGCCATCGACAGCTTGGCCGGGCGCTTGTAGCGGTCGACGCCATAGTTCTGGATGGCGTGGCACGAATCGAGCAGCAATTCCACGGCATCGACGCCATGGCGCTGCTCGCATTCGCTGATGTAATTCTTGGCAAACACCATGTAGTCGATGATGGCGTCCGCATCCGTCCAGGCGCGGAACAGGTAATTGCCTTTAAAAAAGGAATTGTGGCCATACGCCGCATGCGCGATCACCAGCGATTGCATGGTCAGGCTGTTTTCCTCCATTAAATAGGCGATGCACGGGTTCGAGTTGATGACGATCTCGTAGGCCAGGCCCATCTGGCCCCGTTTATAACTTTTCTCGGTGGACAGAAAATGCTTGCCGAATGACCAATGGTTGTAAGAGACGGGCATGCCGACGGAGGTGTAGGCATCCATCATCTGCTCGGCCGTGATGATTTCCAGCTGGTTCGGATAGGTATCGAGGCCAAACTGTTTCGCCACGCGGCGGATTTCCTCGTGGATTTGCTCGATCAGTTCGAACGTCCATTCCGACTGCTCGGGCAGGGCGTTGGCATGGCGCAGGCGCACGAACGGCTCGCCCGGGGTGCTGCTGGCGCGGTCAAAGGCTGCACTCATCATTTCACCTGTTTCTTGAACAGTTCGCGGAAGACCGGATAGATATCGGCCGGCGTGACGATCTTTTGCATGGCGAAATGGGCGTGATGGTCGAGCACGCCCGCATATTGCTCCCACAGGTTTTGCTGCGGGCCGTCGGTGATCTCGACATAGGTGTAGTACTGCACCTTGGGCATGATGGTATTGATCAGCAGCTGGCGGCACAGCACGGAATCGTTGTCCCAGTTGTCGCCGTCGGACGCTTGCGCCACGTAGCTGTTCCACTGCCCGGCGCCGTAGCGCTCGTCGATGATGGTGTTGAGCAGGTGCAAGGCGGACGAGACGACGGTGCCGCCCGATTCGCGCGAATTGAAAAATTCGTGCTCGTCCACCTCCGCCGCCGCCGTATGGTGGCGGATGAAGACCACTTCGATCTTGTCGTAGGCGCGCTTGAGGAACAGATACAGGAGGATGAAGAAGCGCTTGGCCGTGTCCTTGCGCGACTCGTCCATGGAACCGGAGACGTCCATGATGCAAAACATCACGGCTTGCGTCATGGGCTTGGGCACCTTGATGCGGTTGCTGTAGCGCAAGTCGAACGGGTCGATGAAGGGGATGGCCAGCAGGCGCGTGTGCAGGTGGTGGATCAAGCGGCGCAATTCCACCACCAGCGGGTCGCTGTCCGGCACGCCTTCGTGCAGCAGCGTGGCCAGTTCTTCTTCCGCCCGCGCCAGCTGCTTGCGGGCGCCGCCGCCGACGGCGATGCGCCGGCCCAGGGCGCCGCGCAGGGAGCGCAGCACGTGGATGTTCGATGGCGTGCCCGACATATTGTAGCCGGCGCGCTGGTTCTTGAATTCCGTCGTCGCCGTCAGCTGGGTTTTCACCATGTGCGGCAATTCCAAGTCTTCGAAGAAATAATTCATGAATTCTTCGCGCGACAATTCAAAGATGAAATCGTCTTCCGTCGTCTCGTCGCTGTTGCCCGCCTTGCCGCGTCCGCTGCCGGCGCCGCCTTTCGGCCGCGCGATCTGGTCGCCTTTCAGGTATTCCTTGTTGCCGGGATTGACCACTTCCCACACGCCGCCATGCGCGTGGCCGAACGCCGGTTCGCCCACGTCCTTGACGGGGATGCTGACTTTCTCGCCATTCTCGACGTCCGTGATCGAGCGCCCCTTGATGGCGCGCCCCACGGCATCCTTGATCTGGCCTTTGTAACGCCGCAGGAAACGCTCGCGGTTGACGGCGGATTTGTTCTTGCTCTGCAAGCGCCTGTCGATGAGGTATGTCAAAGGGTGCCTCCTTGCTTCTCGTCTTGCGCGCCCCGCCGTGCGACGGGCGGGAGCGCGCCCGCTGTCCGCGCTACGATGACTTGCGCACGCGCAAGTACCATTCGCATAACAGGCGTACCTGCTTGGCCGTATAGCCTTTTTCCACCATGCGGGCCACGAAGTCGGCGTGCTTGTTGGCATCGTCGGCGCTGGCCTTGGCATTGAAGGAAATCACGGGCAGCAATTCCTCCGTATTCGAAAACATTTTCTTTTCAATGACGGTGCGGAACTTTTCATAACTGGTCCAGGCGGGATTCTTGCCGCCGTTCGACGCCCGCGCCCGCAAGCCGAAGTTCACGATTTCATTGCGGAAATCCTTCGGATTGGAAATGCCCGCCGGTTTCTCGATCTTTTCCAGTTCATTGTTCAGCGATTCGCGGTCGAAACTCTCGCCCGTGTCCGGATCGCGGTATTCCTGGTCCTGTATCCAGAAATCGGCGAACGTCACATAGCGGTCGAAGATGTTCTGGCCGTATTCCGAATAGCTTTCCAGGTAAGCCGTCTGGATCTCCTTGCCGATGAATTCCACGTAGCGCTGCGCCAGGTGCTCTTTAATATAGGAGAAGTAGCGCTGCTCGAGTTCCGGCGCGAACTGCTCGCGCTCGACCTGCTGCTCCAGTACATATAATAAGTGCACCGGATTGGCCGCCACTTCGGAATTGTCAAAGTTGAACACTTTTGACAGGATCTTGAAGGCAAAGCGCGTCGACAGCCCGTTCATGCCTTCGTCCACGCCCGCGTAATCGACGTATTCGTGCATGGACTTGGCTTTCGGGTCCGTGTCCTTGAGGTTTTCGCCATCGTAGACGAGCATCTTCGAGAAAATGCTGGAGTTTTCCGGATCCTTCAGGCGCGACAGGATGGCGAACTGCGCCATCATGCGCAGGGTGCCGGGCGCGCAGGGCGCCTTGACGAGCGAGGAATTGGCCACCAGCTTGTCGTAGATCTTGATTTCGTCGGAGACGCGCAGGCAGTACGGCACCTTGACTATATAGATACGGTCAAGAAACGCTTCGTTGTTGCGGTTGTTTTTAAAGGTCTTCCATTCCGACTCGTTCGAGTGCGCCAGGATGATGCCGTCGAAGGGAATGGCGCCGAAGCCTTCCGTGCCCTTGTAGTTGCCTTCCTGCGTGGCCGTCAGCAGCGGGTGCAGGACCTTGATGGGCGCCTTGAACATTTCGACGAATTCCATCAAGCCCTGGTTGGCCAGGCACAGGCCGCCCGAATAGCTGTAGGCGTCCGGATCGTCCTGCGCATAGTCTTCCAGCTTGCGGATGTCGACCTTGCCCACCAGCGAGGAAATATCCTGGTTGTTTTCATCGCCCGGCTCCGTCTTCGAGATGGCGATCTGTTTCAGCACGGACGGGTAGCGCTTGACGACGCGGAACTGGTTGATGTCGCCATTGAATTCATGCAGGCGCTTCACGGCCCACGGGCTGGGAATGTTGCGCAGGTAGCGGCGCGGGATGCCGTAGTCCTCTTCCAGGATGGTGCCGTCCTCTTCCTCGTTGAACAGGCCCAGCGGCGATTCGTTGACGGGCGAGCCTTTCAGGCAATAGAAGGGCACGTGTTCCATCAGCGACTTGAGTTTTTCCGCGATCGAGGACTTGCCGCCGCCCACCGGTCCCAGCAAATACAGGATCTGCTTGCGTTCTTCCAGGCCTTGCGCCGCGTGGCGGAAGTAGGACACGACTTGCTCGATGACTTCCTCGGTGCCGTAGAACTCGCGGAAGGCGGGGTAGATCTTGATCACCTTGTTGGCGAAGATGCGCGACAGGCGCGTGTCGTTGCGCGTGTCGACCAGCTGCGGCTCGCCGATGGCGGCCAGCATGCGTTCGGGCGCGCTGGCATACGTCAGCTTGTCCTTCTTGCACAAGGCCAGGTATTCGGTGAGCGACATTTCCTCTTCGCGGGTGCGCTCGTAGCGTGCTGCATAGTTATCAAAAATGGTCATGTCAATGTCCTTTAATGTAAACCTGAACTGCCAGTCACCATGGCTGCCCGCGTGGCACTGGCCTGGGCTTGCCGCTTGAACTTTTCCTGTACCCCGTATCGATTTTTATTGTTGTTTCAAACCCGGCTGTCTTTGCGAGTCCGGATTGCCCGGACCAAAAAACTGGCGCTTGATGCCGTGTGCTGGCGTGGCCAGCCGGCCTTTTTGTCATGTCTTGCTAGCGCTTGATGCAGCTAACTTTACCCCATGAAATTAATTATTGCTCTAAAGGATCAGGAAGTCAAAAGATATGTCGTAATATCCTTAATACTTGTGTGTAAATTGTTGATTTAATTGGATAAATCCTGAAAATTTTCAGCATTTTCAGTGAACTTTTTTCTGCCTCTTGAATCATCATACGACAATTCGCCAGCGTGTGCCGGTGCCGCCCCGAAGGCCGCCGGCGCGGCCCGGCCATCGGCCCCGCGCCGGTGAGCGTGGCCATCTTGCGCTAAGATGCGTGCATGTTTGATGGCCGCCGCCACGGCGCGCAGCGTCCCGCGCGTGCAGGCCAGCATTTTTATCGACACCCTATGAGGAACTCCCATGATGAACCCCCAATTGCGCGCGATCGTCCGCGGCATGCCGAAGGCCGAATTGCATATCCATATCGAAGGCTCGCTGGAACCCGAACTGATTTTCGCACTGGCCGCACGCAATGGCGTGCCCCTGGGCTATGAATCGGTGGAACACTTGCGCAGCGCCTATGCCTTTACGGATTTGCAGTCTTTTCTCGACATTTATTACGCTGGCGCAAGCGTGCTCTTGAAAGAGCAGGATTTCTACGACATGACGCGCGCCTACCTGCAGCGCGCCGAGGCGGATAACGTCTTGCACACGGAAATTTTCTTCGACCCGCAGACGCACACGGCGCGCGGCGTGCCGATGGCCGACGTGATCAACGGCATCTACCGCGCCTGCCAGGACAGCCCCGTCAGCGCGGCCCTGATCCTGTGCTTCCTGCGCCACCTGAGCGAAGCGGAAGCCATCGAGACCCTGCAAGACGCGCTGCCGCACCGCGACAAGTTCATCGGCATCGGCCTCGATTCCTCGGAAGTGGGCAACCCGCCGGAGAAATTCTCGCGCGTGTTCGCCCGTTGCCGCGAACTGGGCCTGCACCTGGTGGCGCACGCGGGCGAGGAAGGCCCGCCGGCCTACATCCGCACGGCGCTCGACGACTTGCAGGTCGAACGCATCGACCATGGCGTGCGCTGCCTGGAAGACGCGGACTTGACGGCCCGCCTGGCGCGCGAGCAGATCGCCCTGACCGTCTGCCCGCTGTCGAACACCAAGCTGCGCGTGTTCGACCAGATGCATGACCATAACCTGGTGCAACTGCTCGACGCCGGCCTGCTGGTGACGGTGAACTCGGACGACCCCGCCTATTTCGGCGGCTACATGAACGATAACTTCGACGCCATCTTCGATTCCCTGCCGCTGGGCCTGGCCCACGCGCAGCGCCTGGCGCGCAACGGCTTCATCGCCGCCTTCCTGCCGCAGGCGCAGAAGGACGCCTTCCTCGCCACCGTCGATGCGTATTTCGCGCAGCACGCCGCCGCCCACGGCGCCACGCAATAAACTGTCCGTAAAGACCCGCCGCCCATGTTCCGCCTCTCCCTGAAAATGACCGGCCGCGACTGGCGCGCCGGGCAACTGCGTTTCCTGCTCGTCGCGCTGATCGTCGCCGTGGCGGCCCTGTCGGCCGTGGGCTTTTTCGTCGACCGCCTGCGCGCGGGCCTGAACCGCGACGCGCACCAGCTGCTGGGGGCCGACCTCGTCATCAGCGCCGACCAGCCCGTCAATCCGGCCTGGCGCGCGGAAGCCGTCAGGCGCGGCTTCGTGCTGGCCGATACGGTCACGTTCCCCAGCATGGCGCAGGCGGGCGAGGGCGAGCAGTCGACCTCGCAGCTGGCGTCCATCAAGGCCGTCTCGCCCGGCTACCCGCAGCGGGGCAAGCTGAAAATCACCACCAAAATCAGCGAGGCGCAGGATGCCGTGGGCCGGCCCACGGACCAGGTGCCGGCGCCCGGCACGGTGTGGGTCGATGCCGCCATCCTGGCGAGCCTGAACGCCAAACTGGGCGATACGCTGACCCTGGGCGACAAGGCATTTACTGTCACGCAATTGATCGCAAGCGAGCCGGACCGTGGCGCTTCCTTTTTGAATTTCGCCCCGCGCGTGATGCTGCCGCTGGGCGACCTGGCCGCCACGGCGCTGGTGCAGAACGGCTCGCGCGTCTCTTACCGCTTGCTGCTGTCGGCGCCGCCGGCCAAGGCGGGCGAGATTGCGCAATATCAAGCCTGGCTGGAAAGCCAGATCAAGACTCAGGCCATCAAGGGCGTGCGCATCGAATCGCTGGAGTCGGGCAGCCCGCAAATGCAATCGACCCTGGACCGCGCCGACCGCTTCCTGTCCCTCGTCGGCCTGCTGTCGGCCATGCTGGCGGCCGTCGCCGTGGCGATGGCGGCGCGCCGCTTCATGCTGCGCCACCTGGATGCCTGCGCCATGCTGCGCTGCCTGGGCTTGACGCAGAACCAGGTGACGGCCATGTACGTGATCGAATTCCTGCTCGTCGGCCTGGCCGGCAGCGTGGTGGGCGTGCTGGTGGGCTTCGGCGGCCACCTGGTGCTGCTGGAGTTGCTGGGCAAGCTGGTGCAGAACGACTTGCCGCCCGTCTCCATGCTGCCCGCCCTGCAAGGCGTGGCCACCGGCATGTTATTACTGCTGGGCTTTGCCCTGCCGCCGATTTTGCAGTTGCGCAACGTTCCCCATAACCGCGTCATCCGCCGCGAACAGGAGCCGCCGCAGGCGCTGGCCATGGCGACCTACGGCCTGGGCATCGCCGCCTTTGTCGTGCTGCTGCTGTGGCAGGCGGGCGACGTCAAGCTGGCGCTGATGACGGCGGCCGGCTTCCTGGGCGGCTTCGCCCTGTTCGGCCTGGCCGGCTGGCTGGGCCTCAAGTCGCTGAAAACCCTGCGCGGCGCCTTTAATCACCAGGGCTGGCGCTTTGCCGTCACGTCGTTGCAGCGGCGTCCGGGCGCCACCGTCATCCAGGTGGTGTCGCTGGCCCTGGGCCTGATGGCCTTGCTGCTGCTGACGGTGGTGCGCGGCGACTTGATGGTGGCCTGGCGCAACGCCACGCCGCCCGACGCGCCGAACCGCTTCATGATCAATATCCTGCCCGAGCAGAAAGACCCCATCGCCGCGCGCCTGGCGCAGGCCGGCGTGGCCAACGCGCCCCTGTATCCGATGATACGCGGGCGCCTGGTGGCCGTGAACGGCCAGCCGATTACCGAAGACACTTACCAGGAAGACCGCGCCAAGGGCCTGGCCGACCGCGAATTCAATCTGTCGACGATGGCCACCATGCAGGAAGAAAACAAGCTGGTGGCCGGCAAGTGGTTCAGCGCTGCGCCGGGCGCGCCCGCCGAAGCGTCGGTGGAAGAGGGCATCGCCAAGACCCTGAAACTGAAACTGGGCGACAAGCTGCGCTTCGACATCGCCGGCCAGCCGGTGGAGGCGGCCATCACGAGTTTGCGCAAGCTGGAGTGGGGCTCGATGCGCGTCAATTTCTTTGTCATCATCAATCCGGCCGCCATGGCGGACACGCCGCAGACGTGGATCACGGCCTTTCATCTGCCGCCGGCGCAGGCGGACCTGGGCAACGCCTTGCTGCGCGAATATCCGAACCTGACGGTGGTGGACGTGGGCGGCGTGCTCAAGCAAATCCAGGGCGTGCTGGACCAGGTCGTCACGGCCGTGGAATTCCTGTTTGCCTTTACTCTGGCCTCGGGCTTGCTGGTGCTGTATGCGGCGCTGATGGGCTCGCAGGACGAACGCACGCGCGAGGCGGGCCTGCTGCGCGCGCTGGGCGCCACGCGGCGCCAGCTGGCGCAGGCGCAGCTGATCGAGTTTTCGCTCGTCGGCGCGCTGGCCGGCTTGCTGGCGGCGACGGGCGCGGCCGCCATGGGCTGGGCCCTGGCGACTTACCAGTTCAAGTTCGCCTGGAGCTTCGCGCCGGGCGTGTGGGCCTTCGGCCTGCTGGCCGGCGCCCTGTGCGCCATCGCCGGCGGCTGGCTGGGACTGCGCAACGTGCTGAAACATCCGCCCCTGCAAACCCTGCGCGAAGGCTAGGGCGCCCGTCAGGCGCTGACGCCGTCGCCCGCCTGCGCGCGTAAAAATTGCGCGTAGGACATGACCGGCTGCCCCAGCTGGTGAGGCGGCACGTCGAACAGGGCCCAGAAATACGTCACGCGGCCCAGGCAGATGGTGGGCGCGGCGCAGTAGCGGAACCAGTTTTCGCCGATGTGCGCCGCATACATGCCGTCGCTGCCGGCATCGGAAAAATACGGGATCACGCGCATTTCCAGCAGGGCCAGCAGCAGGGATGCGGGCGCGTCGCTGTCGCGCGCCATCTCGTACTGCGTGTGCAGGCTGCGTTCCGTCTCGATGATCATCAGCCTGGCCTGGCCGTCGCGCGTGAAAAACAGGATGCCGCCGGGATTGGGAAAGATATAGAACTCGACGAAGCCGTGCCGGTGGCACAGGTCGTACACGACGGCGCTGAGCGCTTCGTCCTGCAGGAAACTGTAGTCGTGCAGCAGCAGCAAGTCGCGCACCGTGTCCGATTGCTGCAGGAAAAATTCGCGCTGCAGGGACACGATTTCCTGTTCCAGTATGTCGAGCGCATCGTCGTCGCTCTTCTTGATATAGCGGTCGATCAAGCCCCGGTTGAAGGCCGTCACGGCCATCTTTTCATCGGCCGCCCCCGTGAATAAAATCTTCTTGCACGGCAACTCGCGCACGGCCTGGCAAAACTCCAGGCCATTCATCTGCGGCATCGAATAATCGACCACCAGCACGGACGGCACGGCAAAGCGCTGCGCCTGGCCGCTGATGCGCCAGATGCGCCCGATATCGATGGCGACATTGCGGTCGTGCGGCGCCATGTTTTGCAGGTCGTAATTCACGTGCAGCGGCATTTCCTCGTGCCAGCGCGTTTGCTGCAGCCACTGCAGGGCGCTGCTCGTGTCGTGGAAGGTCTTGCGCGCCAGCGCGGGATCGAGCTGGAACGCCATGCTTTTCAGGAAGGAATCGCTGTCATCGATCAACACGGTGAGGGTCGGATGGGTGTAGACGGGCAGTTGCATGCGTCACCTTGCGAAGGAAGTGGTTTGGAAGCGGGCAGGCAGGGGCTGGGGAAATTCCAGGATGAAAATCGCATACGCGTGTTCGCGCGACACGCAGCGGATGCGCGCCTGCCAGGCGTTGGCGATTTGCCGGCACAGGGCCAGGCCGATGCCGCTGCCGTTATGCACGGGATACGAATAAAAGCGCTCGAAGATCAGCGGCAGGCGGTTGCGCGCGATGCCGCAGCCCGTGTCGATGACCAGCAGCCTGGGCACGGGGCGGGCGCCGTCGATGATGATGCGCACGCGGCCCTTGCCGGCGCGCTGGACGGCCTTCAGCGCATTTCTCAGCAGGTTCAGCAGGATTACCACGCACAGCTCGTCCTGGCCCGCGAACTGGAAGTCGGCGCGCACGTCCACGGTGACGCTGCTGCGCTGCTTGCTGCCGGTAAACGGGTAGCGCTTGAGCACGGAATTGACCATTTCCAGCATCGACAGCACTTGCCGCGGTTCCAGGTTGTGGTTGACGGCGCTTGCGCTCATGAGGAAGAGGTCGATCATGTGCTGCATGTGGCGCACTTCGAACTGGATGCGCGACAGCGCTTCCTGCAGGGGCGGCATGGCGTCCGTCTCGGCGGCCAGCTGCGGCAGCAAGCGGCGCATGCCGCGCACATTCGCTTCCACGCTGGTCAGCGGCGTGCGCAGTTCGTGCGCCACGGAGCCGAGCCCGGCCGCCAGCCCCGCGAGGCGCTCGCGCTCCAGCACCTTGCCCCCCACTTTCACGACGGAGAGCGCGGCGATGGTGAACCAGTGCACGGGCAATTGCTGCAGTACTTCGCGCTGCAGCAGGAAATTGCCTTCCCCTTGCAGGATGACGGCCAGGCAGGCGGCGCTGGTGCCGATCAGGTAGGCGCGGCAAGCCAGTTTCGTTTCGAAATGGAACAGCACCACCAGGCCGATCAGCAGCGATTCGCCCCAGATGGCCGAGGCATGGTTCATCACGAACATGAAGGTGAAGAAGAACGGCAGGATATAGCTGAGGGCGAACAGCAGGTAGCGCGACAGCCAGCGCGCCGAGAAGTGGCGCGCGAACAGGCCGGCCACGCAAATGCCCACGCCCGTCAGGCGCAGGGTCAGGTTTTCATAGGCTTGCGGGAAAAAGTATTGCCACAGCAGGTAGTACAGCGGCATCGCCACCGTGCCCACGGCGGCCAGCATGGCGACCCTGCCGGCCAGGTGTTCATGCGGCGCGCGCTCATGCAGCAGCGAATGGAGCAGTGTCTGGCGCACGCGCTGCCGCCAGTGTGTCCATCGTCCGTGCCATTGCTGCGTCATGACTCTGCCTTGATGCTCTTCAGAACGTCATCATCGCGTAATTTTTCCTGGTTGAACGGCTATCTGGCTGGACATTGATATACGTCAATGGACGGGTTGGCGACACGGTCAAGGCTTTAATTTGCAACAAACATTTCCCTAGGAGAAAACTCATGACCATCGCCACCAGCCTTCACACCCCGTCCTTTGTCCGTGCCGAGCATTGCCTGCCCGATTACATCGCGCGGCGCATGGATGCGCATCACATCACGCGCATCGAACAGTTGCTGGGCGGCCAGCATCCGCATGCCTGGCAACCTACGCCCGCGCATGCCATCTTCCTGGCCGGCAACGACTACCTGGCCATCGCCGCCGAGCCCGCCCTCGTGGGCGCCCAGATAGCATCGCTGCAGGCGAACGCGGGGGACATGCTGATGTCCGCCGTGTACTTGCAGGAAGGCAGCGAACAGCACCGGCTGGAAAGCCGGCTGGCCCGCTTCATGGGCTGCGAGGACGGCATCCTGGCGCAGTCCGGCATGGTGGCCAACGTGGGACTGATCCAGTGCATCGCCGGGCCCGGCATTCCCGTCTACCTCGATATGCAGGCCCATGCGTCGCTGTGGGAAGGCGTGCTGTCGGCCCAGGCGCAGGCTGTTGCCTTTTTGCACAATGACATGACGCATTTGCGGCGGCAGGTGGAAAAGCATGGCCGCGGCGTGATCGTCGTCGATGCCCTGTACAGCACCAACGGCAGCCTGGCGCCGCTGCTGGAACTGCTGGAGATCGCCGAGCGCAGCGACTGCGTGGTGGTGGTCGACGAGTCGCACTCGCTGGGCACGCATGGCCCGCAGGGGGCGGGCCTGGTGGAGGCATGGGGCCTGGGCCACCGCGTGCATTTCCGCACGGCCTCGCTGGCCAAGGCGTTTGCGGGGCGTGCCGGCTTCATCAGCTGTTCCAGCCGCTTCAAGGGGTATTTCTTGTCAGAATCGCGCCCCGCCATCTTCAGTTCCTGCCTGCTGGCGCATGAACTGGCGTGGCTGGGGGCGGCGCTCGATTTCATCATGGCCGCCGATGGGCGCCGCGCCGCCCTGCGCCAGCATACGCTGCAGGTGCGCGAGGGTCTGCGCGCGCTGGGCTACAACGTCAGCGATGGCACGGAGCAGATCGTGGCGCTGGAAGCGGGCGGCGAACCGGCCACCCTGGCCCTGCGCCAGGCACTGGAGCGGCATGGCATCTATGGCGCCATGTTCTGCGCCCCGGCAACGGCGAAAAACCGCGCGCTGGTGCGCCTGACCCTGAACGCGGCGCTCGACGAGGCGGCCATCGCCAGGCTGCTGGCCGCCTGCGCCGCCATCCGCGACGAAGCGGGCGTGGAACACTGGCCGTCGACGCGGCGCCTGCGCAAGCTGGCGCTGGTGTAGGCGGCGCCGCCGCCGGCTGCGGCGGCAGGCTCAGCCCAGCCGGCCCAGGATGGCGGACAGCGCCGTCAATTGCTCCGCCGGCGCGTCGTGCAGCAGCTCGCGCCCCACCGCCTGGGCGGTGGCGCTGGCGTGCGCCAGCAATGCCTGGCCCGCATCGGTCAGCACGGCGTAGCCGACGCGGGCGTCGCGCGTATCGGCCTGGCGCGCCACCAGGCCGATTTTTTCCAGCGGCATCAGGGAACGGGTGACGCCGGACGCCGTCAGCGCCAGGCGCTCGGCCAGGTCGATGCGGCGCAGGCGCGCGCCCGGAGCGCGTTGCAGCTGGTACAGCAATTGGTAGTCGCTGAAGCTGAGGCCATGCAGGTTGCCCAGGCTGCTGTCGAAGCGGCGCACGATGAGCGCCTGGGCGCGCGCCAGGCGCAGGCAAAAATCCAGCGCGCCATCGCCGTCCGGCGAGAGGGGGGTGTGAGCGGTCATGCCATCCTTGTGAGGTGTTGCGAAGTGCTTGAGTGCGCAAGTGTAAAGCAAGGCCGCTCAGTATAGGGCGCATCCCTGTTCCAGCCACTGCCTGCGGTGCAAGTCCAGCAGGCCGGCCAGCTCGGCGTCCGCATCGAAGGCGGGGTCGTCGGGCAGCTCGACGGTATCGATGACGGCGCAGGAAAACGCCGCCGCGCCATCGCGCCGCCAGTCCGCCTGCAGCGCCGCGTTGCGGTGCTTGCCCAGGTTCAGTTCGAAGCGGTGGCGGTTCAGCATGCCGGGGGCGTTGCGGCTGCTGTCGAGCAAGGCGCGCCCGCTGGGCAGGTGCCGCAGCGCGACGATGCCCAGCGGCGGCGGCTGTTGCCGGTAGTGCGCCTTCAATGCTGCCTGTTGTGTCTTGTCCATGGGTATTGCTCCTGTGTCGTTGCTTCAGATTGTTTCTGGCCCGGCGATGCGCGGGATGGCGGTGAAGAGCGCCGCCGCCACGGCGGCTGCCAGCAGCAGGGCGCCGCCGCCGCAGAACAGTTCGCTCACGCCGGCATGGCGCATCAGCCAGCCCGTGGCCGCCGCCGACAGCGGTGCCAGGCCCAGGAAGATGCCCATGAACAGCGCCATCGCCCGGCCCAGCATGGCGGGCGCCACGCGCCGCTGTATCCACGTGAAGATGGTCACCTGCAGGTAGCCGCCCAGCATGCCCGTGACGGCCAGCAGGGCCGCGCCTTGCCAGGCCGTGCCGATCTGCCCCAGCGCCATCATGAGCACGGCAACGACGGCGTCGACGGCCAGCAGGGTGGCGCCGAAGCGCCGGCGCAGCCAGGCGCCGCCCAGGCTGGAGCACAGCATGCCCAGCAAGGTGCCGGCGCCGTGCGCGCCCATCAGCAGGCCCAGCGCCGCGGCGCCGTGCAGGCGTTCGCTGGCCAGCACGGGCAAGGCCACTTGCAGCGGCCCCATGACGAAAAAGGCCACCAGCGCCCAGTAGGCATAGCAGCTGCGCAAGGGCACGTCGCGCCACACCATGGCCAGGCCCCCGGCCATCTCGCGCCACATGCCCTGCGGCGCGGCGGACGCGGCCAGCGGCCGCAAGGTGACCTGGCGCAAGGTCCAGGCCGAGAATAAAAACGTCAGCGCATCGATGGCAAAGGCGGCGGCCAGCAGCGGCATGCCCGTTTGGCCGCGATCGCCATTGCCATGCCAGGACAGCAGCAGCGCCGCCAGCAGGGGACCGGCCAGCAGCGACAGCTGGCGCGCGCCCATCTGCAAGCCATTGGCTTTTTGCAAGGATGGCCCAGGCACGGCTTGCGGCAGGATGGCCGTGCCGGCCGGGATGCCGAAGGCGGCCGCGATGCCCAGCGCCAGGGCGGCCGCATACGCGAGCGCCAGGCTGGCCTGGTCTAGCCACAGCAGTGCCGCCAGCAGGAACAGGATGGCGGCGTTCGCATATTTGCTCAGCAGCATCACGCGGCGCGGCGAATAGCGGTCGGCGACGGTGCCGCCCAGCAAAATCAGCAGCGCGCGCGGCGCGCCCATCAGGGCCACGGCGATGCCCAGGCTGAGGCTATCGCCCGTCAGGCTCAGCACTAGCCAGGGCAGGGCCAGCATGCTGAACTGGTCGCCCAGCATGGAGACGAAGCCGCCGCCCAGCAGCCAGCGGAAGTTGGTATTGCGCAGCAAATCGCTGTCTGTGGAGGTGGACATGGTCATTTTATTCCTGGTTAAGAGATTGCATAGTATTTGATAAAAGCTTGATTAGTCAAGTATATTGCCATTGAATAGGGCAGGATGGGGATGAATGCGGTGGCCAACAGCGTGGCAAGGAGCGCTGGCCCGCATGGGCCGCCGGCGCTTGCGCTATCATGGCGGCCATGACTGATACCACTGCCCCTACCCTATACGAGACCATCGGCGGCGCCCCCGTGCTGCGTGAAATGGTCGACCGTTTTTATGACTTGATGGAACTCGAAGCCGAGTTCGCCGGCATCCGCGTCATGCATCCGCCCTCCACCGACGGTTCGCGCGACAAGCTGTATTTCTTCCTGACAGGCTGGATGGGCGGCCCGGACCTGTACATCGAGAAATTCGGCCACCCGCGCCTGCGCGCGCGCCACTTGCCGTACGCCATCGGCACCAACGAGCGCGACCAGTGGCTGCGCGCCATGGCCTGGGCCATGGAAGACACGGGCATCGAAGAGTCCCTGCGCGTGCGCCTGATGGAATCGTTCTATCAGACGGCCGACTGGATGCGCAACAAACCGGACTGACAGCCATGAGCCCAATCGAGTTTTACAGCCTGCTGGGCGCCGCCGTCGTCGCCATCGTCCTGTTGCTTTTGCTGCTGCTGCGCCCCCGTGGCGCCGCCGGCGATGGCGCCACCACGCTGGCGCTGGTGCAGCAGCACCAGCAGCAAAGCCTGGAGCGCATCGACCGCGTCGAGCGCGAAGTGCGGCTGCAGCTGCAGGCGTCGGCGCAAGCGACGCGGCAAGACCTGGCCACGGGCCTGGCGCAATTCCAGGCGGCCACCCTGCAGCAGCTCGACAGCCTGCGCACGCAGATGCAGGCGCAGGGCAAGGTCGGGCGCGAGGAGCAGGCGCAAAGCCTGGCGCGCTTTGCCGATAGCACGAATCAAACCCTGGCGCAGCTGACGGAATCGAATGCGCAGCGCATGCTGGAAGTGCGCGCCACCCTGGAAAGCAAGATCCGCGACTTGCAGGCAGATAACGGCGCGCGCCTGGAAGAAATGCGCAAGACGGTCGACGAAAAGCTGCACGCCACCCTGGAAACGCGCTTGACGGCCTCGTTCCAGCAAGTGTCTGAGCGGCTGGAAAAAGTCCACCAGGGCCTGGGCGAGATGCAGCAGCTGGCGCTGGGCGTGGGCGACCTGAAGCGGGTGCTCACCAACGTCAAGACGCGCGGCACGTGGGGCGAAGTGCAGCTGGAAATGCTGCTGGAGCAGGTGCTCACTGTCGACCAGTATGCGAAGAACGTGGAAACGGTGGCGGGCAGCGGCGCGCGCGTGGAATTCGCCCTGAAGCTGCCGGGCCTTGCCGACGGTGGGCCGCCCGTGTGGATGCCCATCGATGCGAAGTTCCCGAAAGAACAGTATGAACGCCTGGTCGAGTCGGCCGAGCGGGCCGACGCCGACGGCGTGGCCCTGGCCGGACGCGAGCTGGAGCGGGCCGTGCGGGGCGAGGCGAAGACCATCGCCGACAAATACCTGGCGCCGCCGCACACGACGGATTTCGCCATCCTCTTCCTGCCCACCGAAGGCCTGTACGCGGAAGTGCTGCGCCGTCCCGGCCTGGCCGACGAATTGCAGCGCGTGCACCGGGTCAGCATCGCCGGGCCGTCCACGCTGACGGCGCTGCTCAACAGCCTGCAGATGGGTTTCCGCACCCTGGCGCTGGAAAAGCGCTCGTCGGAAGTGTGGCAGGTGCTGGGCGCCGTGAAGACGGAATTCGGCAAGTTCGGCGACGTCCTGTCGCAAACCCGGCTGACCCTGGAAAAGGCGGCAAAGAATATCGAAAACGCGGAAGTGCGCAGCCGGCAAATGGCGCGCAAGCTGAAATCCGTGGAAGCCTTGCCGGGCGAGGCGGCTGCCTTGCTGCTGGGCAAGGCGGAAGAGGGCGCCGACGGCGAATAAGGCGCAGGCCCGGCCTGCGCCTCACGCCACCCGCGCCACGCGGCGGCGCAGCGCGCCATAGCCAATCAGCGCCAGTCCGGCCAGCAGCATGGCCCAGGTTTGCGGTTCCGGCACGGCGGGCAGGATTTTCGTATCGACGGGAGGCAGCGAAGGCAGGATGACGGTGGGCGGCGAGATGACGCTGGTGCCCGTGGAACCTGGCGGCTGGCTGTAGC
>CAUSDR010000025.1:0-27372 GCA_963530105.1 uncultured Janthinobacterium sp. | reverse complement strand
GCTTCGCGCCGGGCGCGAATGAATTCAGCGAGCTTGATGGACATGAGAGCGATGCATGGTAGTGGATATACCAGTATAAGTTATGGTCTTGTTACAGGATAATTTTATCCCTATTCTGCAGGTACTCACCCATCCACAGGAGAAAACCATGCAGCAGCACGATGTCGTTACCGAACAGTTTGGCAAGACGGCGAATGCCTACCTGAGCAGCGCCGTGCATGCGCAAGGCGCCGACCTGGTGCTGATGCAGGAATGCGCGCGCCGCCATGGCAAGCCGGCGGTGCTGGACCTGGGCTGCGGCGCCGGCCACGCCAGCTTCGCCGTCGCCCCCGTGGCCGCATCCGTCGTCGCCTACGACCTGGCGCAGCCCATGCTCGATGTGGTGGACCACGCCAGGGCGCAGCGGGGCTTGCACAACATCGCCACGCAACAGGGCGACGTGGCCCGCCTGCCGTTTGCCGACGCCAGCTTCGACATGGTCGTCACGCGCTTTTCCGCGCACCACTGGAATGACGTGGCCGCGGCGCTGGCAGAAGCGTGGCGCGTGCTGCGCCCGAACGGCACCTTGCTGGTGGTCGACATCGTGGCGCCGAAAACGGCGCTGTACGACAGCACCCTGCAGACGGTGGAAATGCTGCGCGACGCCTCGCACGTGCGCGACTACCGCACCTGCGAATGGGGCGCCAAATTCGACAATGCGGGTTTTAGCCACAGCTTGCGCAGCGTGTGGAAACTGACGATGCGGTTCGACGAATGGGTGGCGCGCATGCGCACCCCGAACGAGCGCGTGGCGGCCATCCGCAATCTGTTCGATGGCGCTCCCGAGGAGGCGCGGCGCTATTTCGCGCTGCAGGACGATTATTCGTTCAGCATCGACGCCGCCATGTTCGAGGCGACCAAGCCGCAGGTGCAATAAAAATGGGGTCGGACCCTTCGGATCCGACCCCAGATTTTGATTTGGGTTGCTAGCAAGCTTTAGCTGGGCATTAACCCTACATCAATTGCTGGGGTCAGACCCTAAGGGTCTGACCCCGACCATCAAGCCAGCTGGCCCAGCAAGGTTTCCGCATTCGACACTTCAAACTTGCCGCCCTGCTCGACGTTCAATTGCGTCACGACGCCATTGTCGACCAGCATCGAGTAGCGCTGCGAGCGCGTACCCATGCCGTGCTTGGAGAAATCAGCATCCAGGCCCAGGGCCTTGGTGAAGGCGGCGTTGCCGTCAGCCATCATGCGCACGACGCCGGTCGCTTTCAGGTCGCGGCCCCAGGCACCCATCACGAACGCGTCGTTGACGGAGATGCACCAGATTTCATCCACGCCCGCAGCTTTCAGGTCGGCGGCGTGCTTGACGTAGCCTGGCACGTGCTGTGCGGAGCAGGTCGGGGTGTAGGCGCCTGGCAGGCCGAAGATGGCAATCTTCTTGCCCTTGACCAGGTCCTGCACGTTGAACGTGTTCGGGCCCAGTGCGCAGCCTTCGGTTTCGCTTTCGATGAATTCAGCCAGGGTGCCTTCTGGCAGGGTGTCGCCGATCTTGATGGTCATGTTGACTCCTTGTGTACTGTCGGTTGAAGACGCTGCCCGCTGCATGGAGCGGACAGCGCCCGTGATCTGGTTCTGCCGGCATGATGCCGACACTGCGCGATAGTATGCCTGACTTGCCGTCTTTGTGCAGAAAACGGCCACGAAGGCAAAGCTAGCCATCAAGAAAACGGATAAAAAAACGGCGACCCTCAGGCCGCCGTCGTCGTTACTGACATCAGATCACCTTAGTCAGCCTGTTTGCGCAGGAAGGCGGGAATGTCGTACGTCTCCATGCCATTCTTTTCCATCGCGCGCACTTGCTCGGAAGCCGATTCGCGGCGCCATACGGCCGGCGCTTTCATGCCATCGAAACCGGCTGCCGGCGTAGCCACGCCCACGGTGGTCGTCGCCGCCTGCGCGCCGCCCATTGCCGCCGACGGGGTCAGCGGGCTGTTGTGGGTACCGGTGCGCAGCACTTGCTGCGGTACCAACTGGATGTTTTTCTTCGCGCGGCCCAGGCCCGTCGCCACCACGGTGACGCGGATGTCATCGCCCATGGCGTCGTCGTAGGCGATACCTTGCGCGATCGACGCGTCCGGCGCGGCAAATGCTCGCACGGCAGCCATGACTTCCTTGATCTCCTTGCCTTTCAAGCCACGGCTGGCCGTGACGTTGACCAGCACGCCGCGCGCGCCGGACAGGTCGATGCCATCGAGCAGCGGCGAAGCGACAGCCTGTTCGGCGGCGATGCGCGCGCGGTCCACGCCGGACGCCGTCGCCGTGCCCATCATGGCCTTGCCCTGCTCGCCCATGATGGTCTTCACGTCGTTGAAGTCGACGTTGATATGGCCCGGCACGTTGATGATCTCGGCAATGCCGGCCACCGCGTTGTTGAGCACATCATCGGCGTGCTGCATCCATTCCAGCATGCTTTCATCTTCGTAGATCTCTTCCAGTTTTTCATTGAGGATGATGATCAGCGAATCGACGTGCAGGGAGAGCTGTTCCAGGCCTTCGTCGGCGATGTCCATGCACTTCTGACCTTCGTACGAGAATGGCTTGGAAACCACCGCCACCGTCAGCGCGCCCAGTTCCTTGGCCACTTCGGCCACGATGGGAGCGGCGCCCGTGCCCGTGCCGCCGCCCATGCCGGCGGCGATGAAGACCATGTGCGCGCCGCGCAGCGAATCGGCGATGCGCGTGCGCGATTCTTCGGCCAGCTGGCGGCCGACGGCAGGCTTCATGCCGGCGCCCAGACCCGTATCGCCGATCTGGATGATGTTGTGGGCCTTCGATGTCGACAGGGCCTGTGCGTCGGTGTTGGCGGCAATGAACTCCACGCCCGACATGCCTTTGTTGATCATGTGTTGGACTGCATTGCCACCCGCACCGCCGACGCCGACGACCTTGATGACGGTACCTAAAGCTGTGTTATCGACCATATCGAACTCCATGATGTGCTCCTATCAGAATGCGGTTTCCAAGCGCCAGGCCTCATATTGGTAGGAGAACTGGAGATTGAAAACTGCGGTTAAATATAAAATTAAGTTATGTGTGTTTACCTGCGATGCTGCCAAAAAACCTGTGCTGCCGGGCGAAAATCATGCCCTTAAAAATTCCCTAAAAACCATTCCTTCATGCGCTGCCAGACTGCCTTCACCGAGCCGTCCTGACGCGTCACGATGTGGCCGCGCAGGTATTGCTTCTTCGCTTCCAGCAGCAGGCCCAGCACCGTGGCATAGCGCGGACTGCGCACCACGTCGGCCAGCTGTCCCCGATACTCGGGCGTGCCAAGGCGCGCCGGTTTCAGGAAAATATCTTCCGCCATCTCCACCATGCCGGGCATGATGGAAGTGCCGCCCGTGAGCACGATGCCCGACGACAGCACGCCTTCGTAACCGGATTCGCGCACCACCTGGTGCACCATGGCGAACAGCTCTTCGACACGCGGTTCGATCACGGCTGCCAGCGCCTGGCGCGACAGGTTGCGCGGGCCGCGGTCGCCCAGGCCAGGCACTTCCAGCGATTCGCCAGGGTCGGCCAGTACCTGCTTGGCCACGCCATAGCGGATCTTGATTTCTTCCGCTTCCGCGGTCGGGGTGCGCAAGGCCATGGCGATGTCGTTGGTAATCTGGTCGCCGGCGATGGGAATGACTGCCGTATGGCGGATCGCGCCATCGGAGAACACCGCCACATCGGTCGTGCCGCCACCGATGTCGATCAGCACCACGCCCAGTTCCTTTTCATCGGGCGTGAGCACGGCGTCGGCCGAAGCCATCGGCTGCAGGATCAGGTCCGACACTTCCAGGCCGCAGCGGCGCACGCACTTGACGATGTTCTGCACCGCCGACACGGCGCCGGTGACGATATGCACCTTCACCTCCAGGCGGATGCCGCTCATGCCGATCGGCTCGCGCACATCTTCCTGGCTGTCGACGATGAACTCTTGCGGCACCGTGTGCAGCAATTGCTGATCGGTCGGAATGTTAACCGCTTTTGCCGTCTCGATGACGCGCGCCACGTCGGTGGCCGTCACTTCCTTGTCCTTGATGGCCACCATGCCGCTGGAATTGAAGCTGCGGATATGGCTGCCGGCGATACCCGCATACACATTGCGGATCTTGCAGTCGGCCATCAGCTCGGCCTCTTCCAGCGCGCGCTGGATGGACTCCACCGTGGCCTCGATATTGACCACCACGCCTTTTTTCAGGCCCTTCGATTCGTGCTGGCCCAGCCCGATCACTTCGTGGCGCCCGTCGGACATCACTTCGGCTACCACCGCCACCACTTTCGAGGTGCCGATGTCGAGGCCGACGATCAGGTTTTTCGCGTCTTTTGTCATTTCTGTCGCCTAGTTTTTTGGGCTAATAATTAATTGATTAATTGGGTATTCGGTCAAGCCGGTTTTTTAACCGGACTGCTGTTCTTTTTCTTCATCACTGGCCGGCCATCCTTGCCTTCGGCCGGTATCACCAGGCCGGCGGAACTGAGCGCCAGGCCGTTCTGGTAGCGCATGTCGATCGTGTCGATATTTTCCAGGCGGCTGGCCAGCTGCGGATAAATGCCCACCAGCCGGTCCACCCGCGCCTTCAGGGTCGTGTGATTCTGCTCGCGCCCCAGCGCCACGCTCATGCCGTTATTCAGCTTCACGGTCCATGCATAGCGGCTCGACAGCGACAAGGTCTCCGGCACCATCTTCAACGGCGCAAACCATTTTTCCAGCTGCACGTAGGTGGCCAGCACTTCCTTCTCGCTGCCGTCCGGACCTGAAAACGCGGGCAGCTCGTGGTCGTCCTCGGCCTCGGCCACGTTGGCCGTAAACACGTCGCCCTTGACCGACAGCAGGCGCCCGTCCTCGCCCCACGTGCCCAGAGCCTCATGTTCTTCCAGCGCCACGATCAGCTGGTTCGGCCACTCGCGCCGCACGCTGGCACGGCGTACCCAGGGCACCGACTCGAACACGCCGCGCACGCTTTCCAGGTTGGTCGTGAAAAAATTGCCCTTGATGCGCCCCAAGGTACCGCTGCGCAGGGTCAGGTAATTCACGTGACGCAGGCCCTTGTCGTCCGCGCTTTCCACCTTGATGATGCGCAGGTCGAACATGGGACGCTGCGAGACCCACCAGACGCCGGCCGCCACGCACACGACCAGAACCGCGGCCAGCAAGCCGTTGGCAGTCGTATTCAGGCTTTTAGCGTCATGCCACATATCAGTGCTGTCCCTTGTGCATTTTCAGGCGCGCGCCGGCGACGATTTCCAGGCACAAGTCTTCATAGCTGATGCCCACGGCGCGCGCCGCCATCGGCACGAGCGAATGGCCCGTCATGCCCGGCGAGGTATTCACTTCCAGCAGGAACAGCTTGCTGTCAGCCGCGCGCATCAGCACATCGACCCGCCCCCAGCCTTCGCAGCCAAGGGCGCGATAGGCTTCCACGGCGATGCGCTCCATCTCCGCCACGATCGCCGGATCCAGCTGCGGCGGGCAGAAATACTGCGTAACGTCGGTAAAGTACTTGTTCTGGTAGTCGTAATTGCCTTGCGGCGCGACGATTTCAATCGGCGGCAGCGCACGCGCCCCAGCACCCTTGCCCAGGATCGCCACGGTGAATTCGCGGCCCTGGATGAATTCCTCGGCCAGCACCGAGTCATCGAGACCGGCGGCGATGTCGTAGGCCGCCTGGAATGCCGACGCTTCGTTGACGGTGGTGATGCCGATGCTCGAGCCTTCGTGCGGCGGCTTGACGATCAGCGGCAAGCCCAGTTCCGCGGCCACCTTGGCCAGGTCCGAGCTGTCGTCCAGCACCGCGTACTGTGGCGTCGGCAGCTTGTGCATCAGCCAGATCATCTTGGTATAGACCTTGTCCATGCCCACCGCGCAAGCCATCACGCCGCTGCCCGTGTAGGGAATGCCCAGTTGTTCCAGCGCGCCCTGCAGGCTGCCGTCTTCGCCGAAGCGGCCATGCAGCGCGATGAAGACGCGGTCAAATTTTTCGGCAGCCAGTTCTGCCAGGCTGCGCTCGCCCGTGTCGAACGCGTGCGCGTCCACGCCACGGCTTTGCAGCGCGGCCAGCACGCCCGTGCCGGACATCAGCGACACTTCGCGCTCGGCCGAGCTGCCGCCGAACAGGACGCCGACCTTGCCCAATTGTTTTACATCGATAGCTGAAGCTTGGTTCACATCAGGCCTTTACAGTGTTGGATTGATACGTAGTCAGTTGTTGCGGGATGCCGCTGATGGAGCCCGCGCCCATGGTCAGCACGACGTCGCCGTCGCGCGCCACGCTCATGATGGTGTCGGCCATGTCCGTCATGGACTCGACGAAAATCGGTTCGATCTTGCCGCGCGCGCGCAGCGCATGCGCCAGTGCGCGTCCGTCGGCGGCGACGATGGGCGCTTCGCCCGCCGCATACACTTCGGACAGGAGCAGCACGTCGGGCGCGCCCAGCACCTTGACGAAATCCTCGAACAGGTCGCGCGTGCGGCTGTAGCGGTGCGGCTGGAATGCCAGCACCAGGCGGCGGCCGGGATACGCGGCGCGCGCCGCGGCCAGCGTCACTTCCGTTTCCACCGGATGGTGGCCGAAATCGTCGACCAGGGCGAAGCTGCCGCCATTGGGCAGCGCCACGTCGCCATAGCGCGTGAAGCGGCGGCCCACGCCGGAGAATTCCGCCAGGCCCTGCTGCGTGGCGCTGTCGGCAATGCCGATTTCGCGCGCGATGGCGATGGCCGAGCAGGCATTCTGCACATTGTGCATGCCGGGCTGGTTCAGCACCACGTCCAGGTCCGGGTAGCCTTCCTGCAGCACGGTGAAGTGCATTTCCAGCCCTACGGCACGCGCGTTGATGGCGCGCACCTGCGCGTCTTCCGCGAAACCATAGGTGGTGACGGGCTTGGTCACGGACGGGATGATGGTGCGCACGTGCGGATCATCGATGCACAGCATGGCGCGGCCATAGAACGGCAGGCGGTGCGTGAACTGCACGAAAGCCTGCTTGAGCTTTTCGAAATCGTGCTCGTACGTATCCATGTGATCGGCGTCGATATTCGTGATCACTTCAATCATCGGCGTCAGGTTCAGGAAGGAGGCGTCCGATTCGTCGGCTTCGGCCACCAGGTAGTCGCCCGAGCCCAGCTTGGCGTTCGCACCGGCGCTGGTCAAACGGCCGCCAATGACGAAGGTCGGATCGAGGCCGCCCTGCGCCAGCACGGAGGCGACCAGGCTGGTCGTCGTCGTCTTGCCGTGCGTGCCGGCGATGGCGATGCCGCGCTTCAGGCGCATCAATTCACCGAGCATCACGGCGCGCGGCACCAGCGGGATCTTGCGCGCACGCGCGGCCGCCACTTCCGGATTGTCTTGCGGGACGGCGCCCGATGTCACCACCGCATCGGCGTCGCCGATATTTTCCGCCGCGTGACCGAGCATGACGGTCGCGCCCAGGCTTGCCAGGCGCTGCGTCGCCGCATTGCTGCCCAGGTCGGAGCCCGACACCTTGTAGCCCAGGTTGACCAGCACTTCGGCGATGCCGCTCATGCCGCTGCCGCCAATGCCGACAAAGTGGATATTGTTTACTTTATGCTTCACAGAGCTAACCTCATGCCAGTTTTTCCAATACGTGTGCGATCGCCTCATTGGCGTCGCGCTTGCCTGCTGCCAGTGCCGCCTGCGCCATCTGCTGGCAAGTGTCGCGGTTCAGCGATGCCAGCAGGGCGCTCAGCGACGCCGCACTCATTTCCGTCTGCGGCAGATGAATCGCCGCACCTTGTTTCGCCATCCATTGCGCGTTGTCGCGCTGGTGGCTGGTGGTCGACGCCACCAGCGGCACCAGCACGCTGGCCACGCCGGCCGCCGTCAACTCCGACAGGGTGATGGCGCCGGCGCGGCAGATCACCAGGTCCGCTTCCGTGTATGCCTTGGCCATGTCGTCGATGAAGTCGACCACATTGGCTTGCACGCCCGCCTGCGCATACGCGGCATGCAGGGCGTCGATATTCTTCTTGCCCGACTGGTGCGTCACCAGCGGACGCTCGCCTTGCGGCATCAGCGCCAGCGCGGCAGGCAAGTTGTCGTTCAGCGCCTTCGCGCCCAGGCTGCCGCCCACCACCAGGATGCGCAGCGGGCCGCTGCGGCCGGCGAAACGCGCGGCCGGCGGCGCCATGGCCAGGATCTCGGCGCGCACGGGATTGCCCGTGACGACGGCCTTGCCGGCGGCGCTGCCGAAATCGGCGGGAAAGCCGAAGCATACTTGCTGCGCCAGCGGTACCAGCGTCTTGTTCGACAACAGCAGCGCCGCATCGGCATTGACCAGCACCAGCGGCACGCCCTTCAGGCGCGCCATCAGGCCGCCTGGCACGGTGACGTAGCCGCCCATGCCCATCACCACGTCCGGCTTGCGGCGCGCGATGAAACGGCGGATGGCAAAGAAGCTGGCCAGCATCCTGAAGCCGCCCTTCACCGTGTGCGCCAGGCCCTTGCCGCGCATGCCGGAAAAGGCAATGGCATCCATGGGAATGCCGCTTTTCGGCACCAGGTCCTGCTCCATGCCGTGGGTCGTGCCCAGCCAGCTCACTTCCCAGCCGCGCGCGCGCATGGTTTGCGCGATCGCCAGGCCCGGGAAAATATGCCCGCCGGTGCCGGCCGCCATGATCATCAGTCTTTTCGTCGTTTTCAAGTTCGTCACGTTGTTCATAGCCGGCCTCCGCGCATCAGGATCCGGTTTTCGTAATCGATGCGCAGCAAAATCGCCAGGCCGATACAGTTAATCAGTACGCCCGTGCCGCCATAGCTCATCAGGGGCAAGGTCAGTCCCTTGGTCGGCAGCAGGCCCAGGTTCACGCCCATGTTGATGAAGGTCTGCACGCCGATCCAGATGGCGATGCCCTTCGCCGTCAGGCCCGCGAAGGTCTGGTCGATGGCGATCGCCTGGCGGCCGATGTCGAACGCGCGCTTGATGATCCAGTAGAACAGGCCGATCACGACCAGCACGCCCACCAGGCCCAGCTCCTCGCCGATCACGGCGAGTAAAAAGTCCGTGTGCGCCTCGGGCAGGTAATGCAGTTTTTCCACGCTGCCACCCAGGCCCACGCCAAACAGTTCGCCGCGCCCGAAGGCGATCAGCGAGTGCGTCAGCTGGTACGCCTTGTTCAGCGCATTGTCTTCCTGCCACGGGTCGAGATACGCAAAAAACCGCTCGCGGCGGAATTTCGACAAGGCGATGATGGTGACGAAGATCGCCGTCAGCATGGCGCCGATGCCGCCGAACCAGATGGCGTTGACGCCGCCCAGGAACAGGATGCCCATGGCGATGCAGACGATCACGCCAAAGGCGCCCAGGTCGGGCTCCATCAGCAGCAGCAAACCGACGAAGCTGACGGCCAGCGCCATCGGCATGAAGCCCTTGGTCAGCTTGTGCATGTATTCCTGCTTGCGCACCGTGTAGTCAGCCGCGTACAGCACCATCACGACCTTCATCAGCTCGGACGGCTGCGGACGCAGGCCCGGCAGGTTCAGCCAGCGGCGCCCGCCATTGACCGATACGCCCAGGCCCGGGATCAGCACCATCACCAGCAGCACCAGGGTACCGATGAACAGCCACGGCGCGATCTTTTGCCAGGTGGCGATGCGGATGCGGAACACCAGGGCGCCGACAATGATCGAAATACCGATGAACAGCGCCTGGCGCACGACAAAATAATTGTTCGTGTAGGCGGCGAACTTGCGCGCGTCCGACAGCGAGATCGACGCCGAGTACACCATCACCATGCCCAGCAACATGAGCAGCAGCACCACCCACACCAGCGGCTGGTCGTACTCCATCATCTTCGACTGCCGCGCGCGGCCATCCAGCGGCTTGGCAGCTGAGCCGGAACCAAAGCGGAATGGCAGTTGGAAGGCCATCAGATATCCTGTCCGTTTTCCAGGGCGATGTCGCGCACGGCGTCGACAAACACCTGCGCGCGATGCGCGTAGTTCTTGAACATGTCCATGCTAGCGCACGCGGGCGACAGCAGCACCGCGTCACCGGCCAGCGCCAGGCTGCTGGCGCGCTTGACGGCTTCCGGCAAGGTGGCGCAATCGATGATGTCCACGCCGGCCGGCTCCAGCGCCGCGCGCAAGGCGGGCGCATCGCGGCCGATCAGCACCACGGCGCGCACGTAGCGCGACACGGGTTCGGCCAATGGCGAGAAATCCTGTCCCTTGCCATCGCCACCGGCGATCAGCACCAGGCGCTGCTCGGCGCCGCCGAACGCCTTGCCCAGGCCAGACAGGGCAGCGACGGTGGCGCCCACGTTGGTGCCCTTGCTGTCGTCGTAGTATTCGACGTCAGCCACGGCAGTGATCAGTTCCACCCTGTGCGGCTCGCCCTGGTATTCGCGCAAGCCATGCAGCAGCGGCGCGAACGGCAGGCCGATGGCGCGGCACAGGGCCAGCGCCGCCAGCGCATTGGCCGCATTGTGCTGGCCGCGGATTTTCAGCGCGTCGGCCGGCATGAGTTTTTTCGCCATCGTCGGCACCGGCTCGGGCGCCGGGTCGTTCTTCCTGCGCTTCTTCTCGATCACTTCTTCGCTGGGCACGGCTTGCGCCAGCCAGAAGATGCCGCGCTCGTTGACGAGGCCAAAGCTGTCCACTTCCGCCGGTTCGCCCGTGCCGAAGGTGACGGTCTCGCGCAGCGGATCGGCCATGTGCATGACCAGCGCATCGTCGCGATTGAGCACGCGCACGGTCTCGTCGCCAAAGATGCGCGCCTTGTCGGCAGCGTAGGCGGCCATGTCGCCATGCCAGTCCAGGTGGTCCTGCGACAAATTCAGCACCGTGGCCGCATCGGCCTGCAGGCTGAACGTCGTGTGCAGCTGGAAGCTGGACAATTCCAGTATCCACGCCTGCGGCAAAGTGCTGGCGACGGCTTCGGCTGCTTCTTCTCCTTCCGCGGCGGCAGGCTGCGGCGCCGGCTCGGCGTCGAGCACTTCGCGCAGCACGTCGAGTGCCGCCGGGCTGATATTGCCGGCCACGCGCGTGGCCAGGCCGGCGCGTTCGCACAGCAGGCCAACCAGGCTGGTCACCGTCGTCTTGCCATTCGTGCCCGTGATGGCGACGACTTTCGGCGCATAGCCGCGCTGCGCCTTCAAGGCGGCCAGCGCTTGCGCGAACAGTTCGATCTCGCCCCACACGGGGATATTTTTCTCTGCCGCGGCAGGCGCGATGTGCGCCAGTTCGCGCTGCGGCGCCAGGCCGGGGCTGACGGCGACAAAATCCACGCCGTCGAGCAAATCCGCCGTGAAGGCGCCGGCGATGAACTGCGCCTGCGGCACGGCGGCCTGCAGGGCAGCCAGGCGCTCCGGCGCATCGCGCGTGTCCGCCACGCGCACGGCCGCACCGCTGCGGGCCAGCCACAGCGCCATGGCCAGGCCCGACTCCCCGAGGCCCAGTACCAGTGCGGTTTTATCAAGGTACGTCATCAGCGCAGCTTCAAGGTGGTCAGGCCGAGCAGCACCAGCATCATGGTGATGATCCAGAAACGCACGACAACCTGCGTCTCTTTCCAGCCTTTTTGTTCAAAATGGTGATGCAGTGGCGCCATCAGGAACACGCGGCGGCCGGCGCCATAGCGTTTCTTGGTGTATTTGAACCAGACGACCTGGATGATCACGGACAGCGTTTCGACGACGAAGATGCCGCCCATGATGAACAGGACGATTTCCTGGCGCACGATGACGGCGATGGTGCCCAGTGCGCCGCCCAGTGCCAGCGCGCCCACGTCGCCCATGAAGACTTTGGCGGGATGGGTGTTATACCAGAGGAAGGCCAGGCCGGAACCGGCCAGCGCGCCGCAGAAGATCACCAGCTCGCCGGCGCCCGGAATGTGCGGGATGAACAGGTAGCGCGCATACGTGGCGTTGCCCGTCAGGTAGGCGAACAGGCCCAGGGCCGTGCCCACCATCACGGTCGGCATGATCGCCAGGCCGTCGAGGCCATCCGTGAAGTTGACGGCGTTGCTGGTGCCGACGATGACGCAGTAGGTCAGCGCGATGAAGCCCCACACGCCCAGCGGATAGCTGATGGTCTTGAAGAACGGCACGATCAGGTCGGCCTTTGGCGGCAGGTCCATGGCGAAGCCCGATTGCACCCAGGCGTAGATCAAATTCCACACGTGGCCCGCGTCCGGTTCCGAGACGGAGACGGAGAACGCCAGGTAGAACGCGGCGACGATGCCGATCAGCGACTGCCAGAAGTATTTTTCGCGCGAGCGCATGCCTTCCGGGTCCTGGTGCACCACCTTGCGGTAGTCGTCAGCCCAGCCGACGGCGCCAAAGCCCAGGGTGACGATCAGTACCGGCCAGATGAAGCGGTTCGACAGGTCGGCCCACAGCAGGGTGGAAATGCCGATGGCGATCAGGATCAGCACGCCGCCCATGGTGGGGGTGCCGTGTTTTTTCAGATGCGTTTGCGGGCCGTCCGTGCGCACGGCCTGGCCGACCTTCATGCGCGTGAGCATGCGGATCACGGCGGGACCGGCGCACAGGCCGATCAGGATCGCCGTCAAGGTGGCGAAGACGGCGCGGAACGTGATGAAGTTAAAGACCCGCAGTGGGCCAATGTCGTCCTGGAAATAATGAGCGAGCCAGAGCAGCATGATTAGTGAGCTTCCTTGTTTTTGTTGTTTGAACCAATCAAATGCTGCACGGCCCGTTCCATTTTCATGAAGCGGGAGCCCTTGATTAATACTGTTGCATCCGAACGGCCGGACAGACGCGCATCGAGCGCCGCCAGCAAACCGTCGAACTGTTCGAAATACTCCACGACCGTGCCTGATTCCTGGCTTGCGGCAGCCTGCGCCGGATTGACCAGATGGCGCGCCAGGCCGCCCGTCGCCAGCACGTATTCGATGCCTTTGGCGGCGGCGTAGGCGCCGATCTCTTCGTGGAACTGCTGTCCCTGCGTACCGACTTCACCCATCTCGCCCAGCACCAGGATGCGTGGCGCGGCCGCTTGCGCCAGCACGTCGATGGCCGCGCGCGCCGAATCCGGATTGGCGTTATACGTGTCGTCAATGATGGTGGCGCCATTGGCGGCGCGCTTTTTCTGCAGGCGGCCGCTCACGGGAGCGAACGCCTCCAGGCCCTGCTTGATATGCTCGATGGCGATGCCGGCGCCAAACGTGCACGCCACCGCCGCCAGCGCATTGCGCACATTGTGTTCGCCGGCCGCCTGCAGGCCGACGAAGAACTGGCGCAAGCCGCCATCCTGTGCGCGCACGCTGACGAACATGTCGCTGCCAAAATCCTCGGCCGCGCGGTGCGTGCAGCTCACGTCCGCCTCTTTCGACAGGCCGAAGGTGATGGCCGTGCGCGCGCCGGCCAGTTCGCGCCACAGGGGCGTGAATTCGTCGCCGTGCGGGAAGACGGCCACGCCGTCGTCGCCCAGTGCCGCCAGCGCGGCGCCATTTTCGCGCGCCACCGCTTCCACCGTATGCATGAATTCCTGGTGTTCGCGCTGCGCGTTGTTGACCATCGCCAGGGTTGGCGCGGCAATCGCCGCCAGTCGCGCGATTTCTCCCGGATGGTTCATGCCCATCTCGATGACTGCCGCCTTGTGCGCGGCGCTCAGGCGGAACAGCGTCAGGGGCACGCCGATTTCATTATTCAGGTTGCCGCGCGTGGCCAGCCGGCCTTCTTCGCCGTGGGCCGCCGCCAGGATGGACGCAATCATCTCCTTGACGGTGGTCTTGCCGTTGCTGCCGGTGACGCCGATGACGGGCAGGCTGAAACGGCTGCGCCAGTGGTTGGCGATGCGGCCCAGCGCCACGAGGGTATCGGCCACCACGATGGCCGGCACCTTGCCGCTGTCCCAGCCGGCGGGCAAGCGCTCGACCACCACGGCGGCGACGCCGCTGGCGGCCAATTGTTCGAGGAAGTCGTGGGCGTCGAAACTCTCGCCGCGCAGGGCGACGAACAGCGAACCGGCTTGGGCGCTGCGGCTGTCGGTCGACACGCCGGCGAAGGCGCGGGAAGCGTCGCCCGCCAGCTGCGCGCCGTGCAGCGATGGCAGCAATTCAGCCAGGCTTGCGTGCATCAGGCTATCCATCAGTTCGTCCTCATCATCGTCAGGCGCGCGGACAAGGCCAGCTGCGCATGGTCGGCATCGGAGAACGGCAGTTTCTTGCCCTTGATTTCCTGGTACGGCTCATGGCCCTTGCCCGCCAACAGAATCACGTCCGGCTTGGCGGCGTGCTTGATGGCCGACAGGATTGCGGCGGCGCGGTCTTCGATGGCCTGCGGCTGCGCACCGTCGGCACGCATGCCGGCGACGATCTGCGCGATGATGGCGTGCGGATCTTCGCTGCGCGGATTGTCGCTGGTGACCAGCACGTGGTCGGCCAGCTGCGCGATGGCGCCCATTTGCGGGCGCTTGCCCGGATCGCGGTCGCCGCCGCAGCCAAACACGCACCACAGCTGGCCGCCCCGCTCCTGCGCCACCTGGCGCAAGGCGGTCAGGGTTTTTTCCAGCGCGTCCGGCGTATGCGCGTAATCGATGACGACCATCGGCGCTTCCTGGCCGCCCACCTGCTGCATGCGGCCCGGGGCCGGCTGCAGCGACTCGATGCCGTCGATGGCGGCGCGCAGGCCGGTGCCGTGCGCCAGCAAGGCGCCCAGCACGGCCAGCGCATTGCTGATATTGAAGTGGCCCACCAGCTGCGTCTTGACCAGCGCCACGCCGAGCGGGCATTCCAGGTGGAAGTCGGTGCCGGCATTGCGGCTGCGGAACTGGCTGGCGCGCAGCATCAGCACGCCGGGCAGGTCGGGCAGGCTGGCCGCATCCTGCAAGGTATAGCCGATGACAGGGTGCTCGCCGGCCAGCTTGCCATCCACGTGGCGCGCCAGGCGCAAGCCCATGGCGTCGTCCAGGTTGATGACGGCCGTTTTCAGGCCGGGCCAGTCGAACAGCTTGACCTTGGCCGCCTCATAGGCGGCCATGTCGCCGTGGTAATCAAGGTGGTCGCGCGTCAGATTGGTAAACATGGCGACATCAAAATGCATGCCGGCCGCGCGTTCCTGGTCCAGGCCGATGGACGACACTTCGATGGCGACGGCTTGCGCGCCGGCGTCGCGCATGGCGGCCAGTTTACGCGCCAGCAGCACGGCGTCCGGCGTGGTGTAGCCGGTGACGTCGAATTCGATGGCGCCGCGCGGCTTGCACAGGCCCACGCCCAGGGTACCGATGACGGACGCCGTTTCACCAAGGCGCGCCAGCGCCTGCGCCAGCCACAGCGCGCACGACGTCTTGCCATTCGTGCCCGTCACGCCGGCGCTGAACATGGCGCTGTCGGGCATGCCGTAGAAAACGTGGGCGATGGGGCCGGCCAGGCGTTTCAGGTCGGCCACGGCCAGTTGCGGCACATTCCAGGATGCATCCCAGGAGAAAGCCGTATCGTCAAACACGATGGCCGCTGCGCCTTGCGCGATGGCGGCGGCAATGAAATGGGTGGCGCCGGCATAGGCGAAAAACACGTCGCCGCGCTGCACGCGGCGCGAATCGGACGTCAGCTGCCCGGACGGGGCAGCCGCTTTGATCCACAAACTGATGTCTTGTATGGTCATGAGTGACTTCACATGGCCTCCGGGCCGGCATTGGCCGGGACCACGATTTCGGTAACGGAGGAATCGGGCGGTACGTTCATCGCGCGCAGCGCGTTGGTCGCAATCGCCGCGAAAGCGGGAGCGGCAACCTGGCCGCCGTAGTGGGCAGGGCCGGTCGGTTCATCGATCATCACGGCAATGATGAAGCGCGGCGCCGACATCGGCACCATGCCCACGAAAGAGCCGATGTATTTGCGCGGCATCGCATAGCGGCCGTTTTCAACCTTGTAGGCAGTGCCCGTCTTGCCGCCCACGCGGTAGCCGGCAACCTGGGCGCGCTTGGCCGAGCCGTGCGCGCCGGAGACCACCAGTTCCAGCATGGCGCGCATTTCGGCGGCCGTCTTCGGCTTGATCACCTGCTGGCCCACGGGCAGTTCATTGACCTTCTGGAACGACAGCGGAATCGTGTCGCCATCGCGGGCGAACATCATGTACGAGCGCGCCAGCTGGATCAGCGAGACGGAAATGCCGTTACCGTAGCTCATGGTCGCCTGTTCCACCGGGCGCCACGATTTATACGGACGCACCCTGCCCGCCACGGCACCGGGGAAGCCCCATTTCGGCTGCTGGCCGAAGCCCACCTTGGTAAACATTTCCCACATTTCCTGCGACGGCATGCCCAGCGCGATTTTCGAGGTGCCGATATTCGACGACATCTCGATGATCTCGGAGACATTGATCACGCCGTGCGGCTTGGTGTCGGTAATCGTGCGGTCGGCGATGGTGTAGCGGCCCGGGCCCGTATCGATCAAGGTGGTCGGCTTGACGCGGCCCGTGTCGAGCGCCAGCGAGACCGTGATCGGTTTCAGGGTCGAACCAGGCTCGAAGGTATCGGTCATGACGCGGTTGCGCAGCTGCTGGCCCGTGAGCTTGCGGCGGTCGTTCGGGTCGTAGCTCGGGTAATTGGCCAGGGCCAGCACTTCGCCCGTGTGCACGTCGAGCACCACGGCGCCGCCGGCCTTGGCATTGAATTTCTCCACCGCTTCCTTCAGCTGCGTGAAGGCGATGTACTGGATCTTGCTGTCGACGGACAGGGTCAGGTCCTTGCCGTCATGCGGTTCGTGGATGAAGCCGATGTCTTCGACGATGTGGCCCAGGCGGTCCTTGATCACGCGGCGGCTGCCGGTGGTGCCGACGAGGGTTTTCTGCTGCGCCAGTTCCATGCTTTCCTGGCCTACGTCTTCCACGTTGGTAAAGCCCACCACATGGGTCATCACTTCGCCCTGCGGATAAAAGCGCTTGTATTCCTTGCGCTCGTCGATGCCGTCGATGCCCAGTTTGGAAATCTTGTCGGCCACGTCCATCTCGACCTGGCGCTTCAGGTAAACAAAGCTGCGGTCCGAATCGAGCTTCTTGCGCAATTCGTTGACGTTCATTTCCAGCAGGCCGGCCAGCGCATTGATTTTTTCCGGCGTGGCCTGCAGCACGTCGTCGGGAATCGCCCAGATGGCTTTCACGGGCACGGACGACGCCAGCACCTGGCCGTTGCGGTCGGTGATCTTGCCGCGCGTGGCGGGCAATTCCAGGGTACGCTCATAGCGCGCCTTACCCTGCTTTTGCAGGAACTGCGTCGACACGCCCTGCAGCCACAGGGCGCGCGCGCCCAGGCCGGCGAAAGCGAAGAACAGCAGGAACAGCACGACGCGCGAACGCCAGACGGGCAGACGCACCGCCAGGACTGGATTCTTCGAGAATGGCACGCCTTTCGATGCCGCCACCCGGCCGTTGCTGTTGCCGCCCAACTTCATTATTCGCCCTCCGTCAGGTATTGCGTACGCGCCGCCGTCAGCGGCGTCATGCTCAGGTCGCGCCGCGCGATCGATTCGATGCGTTCATGCTTGCCCAGGGTGGACTGGTCCAGCTGCAGCTGCGCCCAGTCGATGTCGAGCTGGCGCGACAGCGCTTGCGCGCGCTCCAGGTCGATCAGCAGGTGGCGCGACTGGTACTGCGCGTTCACCAGCGACAGGCCGCAGCACACCAGCATGGCCGACAGCACGACACACAGCTTGCCAGTCATCGGGGGCCGCCAGCGGGAATAGGCAAACGCTGCGCCACGCGCATCACGGCCGAACGCGAGCGCGGATTCGCCTCGATCTCGGCGTCGGACGGCTTCATCTTCGCAATCAGCTTCATTTCCGGCTGCGGCAAGTCGACGGCGCGGATCGGCAGGCGGCGGTCAGGCTGCTCCACGTTCGCCTTGGAGGCGAAGAAGCGCTTGACCATGCGGTCTTCCAGCGAGTGAAAGCTGATCACGGCCATGCGCGCGCCGGGCGCCAGGCAGGCATACGCCTGATTCAGGCCGATCTCGAGATCCTCGAGCTCTTTGTTAATGAAAATGCGTATGGCCTGAAAGGTGCGGGTAGCGGGGTCCTTACCCTTCTCGCGGGTCTTGACGGCGCCTGCCACGATGCCGGCAAGCTGTCGTGTGCTTGAAATTGGCTGGACTGCCCGGCCAGCAACAATCGCCTTTGCAATCTGAAAAGCAAACCGTTCTTCCCCATAATCGCGTATCACTTTCTCTAAATTCTGCTCGGTTTCCACCGCCAGCCATTCGGCCGCGGAAATGCCGCGCGTGGTATCCATGCGCATGTCCAGCGGTCCGTCATTGCGGAAGCTGAAACCGCGCGCCGCATCGTCGACTTGCGGCGACGAGATGCCCAGGTCGAGCAGGATGCCGTCGACCTGCCGCACGCCCCGGTCGGCCAGGCTGGCCGTCATAGTGGCGAAGCTGTCGTGGACGATGTTGAAACGGGGGTCGGTGATCTGTTCGGCCGTGGCGATGGCTTGCAAGTCCTTGTCGAAGCCGATCAGGCGCGCGTCGGGCGCCAGGCGCGACAGAATCAGGCGGCTATGCCCGCCGCGGCCAAACGTGCCGTCGACATAAATGCCGTGCGCGCGGTCGCCCGACAGGTCGAGCGCATCGACCGCTTCATCAAGCAGCACCGTGCGATGCTGAAATTCCGGCACCGTGAGTAGTGTCATTACGGAGCCTTAGAAAGAAAAATTGGAAAGTACATCGGGAGTGCCGGCATCGATCGCCTGCTGTTCTTGTTCGGCCAGTTTCGCGGCATCCCATATTTCAAAGTGGCTGCCCATGCCGATCATCATCACTTCGCGCGACAGCCCCACGGCGTTGCGCAATTCAGGCGAGATCAGCACGCGGCCGGCCGAGTCGAGCTCGACATCGCAAGCGTTGCCGAGAAAGATGCGCTGCCAGGCGCGCGCCGACATGGGCCAGGTGGCGATTTGCTGGCGGTGGCTTTCCCACACGGGACGGGGGAAAAACAGCAGGCAGCCATCCGGGTGTTTGGTCAGGGTCAAGCGGCCTTCGCATTGAATCGCCAGCGCGTCACGGTGCTTGGCAGGGATAGACATCCTGCCTTTGGCATCGAGATTGATTGCGGACGCGCCTTGAAACACGGAAGACCTTTTTGAGCTTGGGTTGCGACACTGTGGTGCCGCGCTGCCAGGGAAAATTTCCCACAAAAATACACTTTTTCACACAGTTGCCCACTTTAGAGTAAGCAAAGATAGTGGTCAAGCGGTTTCCGATTGGCAAAACGGGAATTTTATTAATGAAATTAAGGACTTAGCGCATATCGTTGAAGGAGTCTCAAATAAAAATATATCGATAAATTAGATACTTATGAAAGATAGTGAATGTGGTACCTCATCTGCACACATGTGTTTTCCTACCGTAAACATCGAAAAAGACGAAATCGAAAAATTGAAATTTTTACAGTTAGTTGACACATGACAATACTTTCGTCGAGCAGACACAACAGTAATTTACCCAAAGGAAAGACTTGGTTTTCGGCAAAAAATTACCGTACAGCACACTCTTTTCCGCCATTTTCCGGGGCTGGCTTCAGCACGGAAAACTTATTTTGCAATGCAGCAATTAATTAGAATCGAGAAACTTTAACCAATTTTTCATTTTTAGTTGTCTATACAACTTTATGGTAAATGCTATATTTTTAGAAACAAAAAAAGCCCCGTTGCGGGGGCTTTTGGGGGGCGCGCGGCGTCAAAACAGCGCGGCCCTGGCGCTCCCTGGCATGCCAGGGAGACAGTATTCAAGTGAAGCAGGCCGGTAGGCCGGATTTTGTTACGGCGCCTTCCTTGCGGTCGGCGCTATGACAGTCATTCCTCTAGGCGCCAGATTACTCGGGCGCTCAAGCTTTCTACCCGCACGCTCCGCGAGCAGCATCATCGCGTGCCTATTTGAAATTGCACCAGGTGGAGGTTACCGCGTTTCACCGTAACTTAATACGCTCGTCTCTGTGGCCCTATTCCTCGCCTTATACTCCCCCGGCATACAAGTACGCCGGGTCGGCTTTCAGCGGACGGCCGTTAACCGTCACCCCGCTCTATGGAGTCCGGACCTTCCTCCCGCCAGCGCATTGCTGCGCCGGCCAGCGACTGTCTGGCCTGCTTCACCCGCCATTGTACCGCGCCGCAGCATGTTTCTGCAAAAAGGCCTGTGCAGGCGTCGCGCCGCCCGCCGGGCGCCCCCGCCGGGGCCCGGCCCGGGGGATTGTGTAATTCGGTGTCGCCATTTCAAAAGCCGGGCCAAATCGGCTCACATAAAATGGCGCAAGCTGCGCGCATCCCGATGCGGCGCATGCGCACCGTTTGCCCGTTTTTCTTTGCCATTCAACTAGAACATAAAGAGCCGAACATGACGCAACACTCCCGTACCGGTGGCCAGATCCTGGTCGATGCCCTGCAGATCCACGGTGTCGACACCGCCTTTGGCGTGCCCGGCGAAAGCTACCTCGACGTGCTCGACGCCCTGCACGATTCGGGCATCCGCTTCATCATCAACCGCCAGGAAGGCGGCGCCGCCTTCATGGCCGAAGCCTACGGCAAGCTGACGGGCAAGCCGGGCATCTGCTTCGTCACGCGCGGACCGGGCGCCACCAACGCCTCGATCGGCGTGCACACGGCCTACCAGGATTCGACGCCGATGATTTTGTTCATCGGCCAGGTGGGCAACGATTTCGTCGACCGCGAAGCGTTCCAGGAAATCGACTACCGCCGCATGTACGGCCAGATGGCCAAGTGGGTGGCGCAGATCGATCGCGCCGAGCGCATTCCCGAGTACCTGGCACGCGCCTTCCAGGTGGCCACCAGCGGCCGCCCCGGCCCTGTCGTGCTGGCCTTGCCGGAAGACATGCTCATCTCCCTGGCGACGGTGGCCGATACGCGCGCCTACCAGCCCGTGCAGGCGGCGCCGTCCGCCGCCCAGCTGCAGCAGCTGCGCGCCATGCTGGCCGCGGCGCAGCGTCCGCTGGTATTGCTGGGCGGCGCCACCTGGACGCCGCAGGCGTGCGCCGACCTGCAGCAGTTCGCGGAAAACAACCACCTGCCCGTCGCCTGCGCCTTCCGCTTCCAGGATTTGCTCGACAATGCGCACCCGAACTACATCGGCGACGTCGGCATCGGCATCAACCCGAAACTGGCCGCGCGCGTCAAGGACGCCGACCTCGTCATCGCCATCGGCCCGCGCCTGGGCGAAATGACCACCGGCGGCTACACCCTGTTCGAGTCGCCCGTGCCGCGCCAGCGCCTGGTGCACATCCACACGGATGCCGAGGAGCTGGGCAGCGTCTACCAGGCTGAACTGATGATCAACAGCGGCATGCCGCAGGCGTGCGCCATGCTGGCCGCCATGGAACCCGTCGCCGCCCCCGCCTGGCAACACACGCCGGCCGCAGCCAGGGCCGAACTGGCCGCCTACCAGCAGCGCCCGCCCATCTTCCAGGATGGCCAGGCGCCGCTGGACCTGTGGCAAGTGACGCAGGAGATCATGGCGCAAGTGCCGGCCGACACCATCCTGACGAATGGCGCCGGCAATTACGCCTCGTGGGCGCACCGCTTCTACCGCTACGGCGGCATGCGCACGCAGCTGGCGCCGACGAACGGCGCCATGGGCTACGGCGTGCCCTCCGGCGTGGCGGCGAAGATCGTGCATCCGGAACGCACGGTGATCACCTTTGCCGGCGACGGCGAATACATGATGAATGGCCAGGAACTGGCCACGGCCGTGCAATACCAGGCGGGCGTGGTCATCATCGTCTTCAATAACCAGATGTTCGGCACCATCCGCATGCACCAGGAGCGCGACTACCCGGGCCGCGTCTCGGGCACGACCCTGCACAACCCGGATTTCGCGGCGCTGGCGCAAGCGTATGGCGCGCACGGCGAAGTGGTGAATACGACGGAAGAGTTCGCGCCTGCCCTGCGGCGCGCGCTGGCGCACGCCCAGGCGCACAAGCTGCCGGCCTTGATCGAGCTGCGCTATGACGGCAACCTGATCACGCCGAACGCGACGCTGGCCACCATCCGCGCCACGGCGGAAAAGGCGCAGGCGGCAAAATAAGCGCATTGGCGCGCCATCAACAGCAAGGCCCGGTCGATACCGGGCCTTTTTCATATCCAGACAGCAACAATGCTCAGGCAGCGGGCGCCTCGGCGCCGTCCGGCGCTGGCGCCGGCGCTTCCGGCAGCGCCGGGCATGGCGTGCAATGCTTCAGCGGGCGGCCAAAATCGCGCACGCGGCTCAGCTTCATGGGCATGCGCACGTTGCCGCCGCAGTAATCGCCTTCCAGGGTCAGGGTCTGGCCATCCTTGGAAAACTTGCCGGCGATGGTGCGCTCCTCGCTGTCGGCGCCGGCGATGGTGAAGTCGAAGGCGCCCGTGGCGTCGTCCAGGTTGACGTCGTTGGCCACGATGGGCCAGCTCAGGGCGCCGGCCGTGAATTCATAGATGACCGAATCGGCTTCCGCGTAGCGGTGCAGGGTCACGCGCTGGCCGCCGATCTCGCCGCTGTCCTTTTGCAGGCACAGGTCGGAATACACGGCCACGCCATAGCGCTCCAGGCCGGCCGGCTTCTTGCCCTTGGCGGCGGCGAACGCGGCGCCCGTGGCACCGGCCAGCAGCAGCGCGGCCAGCATGGCGGCCAGGCGCGGCGATTTGATTGAATACATGGCATTCCTCTACTTTAGTAACAGCAACATTATAACTGCGCTGCCCATGCAAAAACGCGCCGCCAGGACTAGCCTGGAGGCGCGTTTCTTTGCTTGAAGACATCCCCGAAGGGATGCCTGCAGCGGTACTAAGCTACGCTTGCGCGAAGATTAGAACGAGTGACGAACACCAACGTTGAACGCTTGGTCGCCCGAACCAACATTGCTGTTGTTGCCAACGGTGTAGCCAGCGTTGTTTTTGTTCGAGATTTTAGCGTACGAAGCGTAGGTGCTGGTGCGCTTCGACAGAGCGTACGAGTAGCCCAGTGCGAACTGGTTCGCATCGGCGTTCAGGCCGGATTTGTCGTTGACGTGGATAACCGAAGCCATCACGGTGCCGGCTGGACCAACTGGTACCGTTGCGCCGATCAGGGCGGTGGTGCTGTCGTCGCTCGAGGCAGCCGAGGTGTAGTTGAAGGCATTCAGGTCGCCGTTGTTACGCAGCGAGCTGTTCAGGCCTTTGTTCACGCCGTATGCAGCGTACGCTTTCGCTACTGCGAAGTCGTAGTTAGCGGCTACCAGCCAGTTGCGTGCGCTACCGTTTTCAACAACAGCGGTGTGAGCAACGTTCGCTACGTCGTTCGACGTGGTGTTGTATGCCAGACGTGCGTTCAGAGGACCGTTAGCGTAGCCAACCGATGCGCCGATTTGACGGCCGATTTTGCTCGACAGTGCATCTTCGTTGCCATTGTTGGCAGCGCTGTAAGCGATGTCAGCGTCGAAGCCGCTGAAGTTAGGCGACGTGTACAGCACGGTGTTGCTGGTGCGGGTCGTGTTCGCTGGGAACAAGTTCTTAGCGGAACCAGCGTAGCCAACTGCGAATGGATCAGCAACTTTCGACAGGGTGTTGTACCAAGGCGTGTATTGACGACCCAGGGTCAGGGTACCGGTCGTTTTGCTGCTCAGGCCAACGTAAGCTTGACGGTTGAACAACGAACCAGCTTTGTCTTGGGTACCGGAATCAACGTTGAAACCCGATTCCAGAACGAACAGTGCCGACAGGCCGCTGCCCAGATCTTCGGTGCCTTTGAAACCGATACGCGAAGCCGAAGCAACGCCGCTGTCGATTTTGTTGACGGAACCATCTTTGCCGCCGCGCTCGCTGACGAAACCAGCGTCAACGGTACCGTAGATAACAACGCTCGATTGAGCTTGGGCTACGCCAGTGGCTGCTGCCAGGACTGCCAGGGTGATCAGAGTTTTTTTCATTGCGATTTCCTTTAATTTTTGAAGCAAAAAGTAATACAGCCTATGCATCTCGAGCTGCGCTCTAACAGAGCGCTTTTTATGAGTGAGGGCAAGGTCTCCACCTGCCACATTGCTGTTCCGGTCAGGGGAACATTCATATCGGTATCGGCACGCTATTGCACCGATAAGCTTGAGGCTGCATCACGGCCGTATTTTCGTGCGCCGTTTCGGGTGCTCAAAGGGCACCGGAAGCGGCACTATAACGACCGTTTCACAATCCATCAAGTTCCAACATGTTACTTCCGGTACCAGGCCGAGGGCTTTTTCAGGCATCCCGACCATCGCCAACCGTACTACGCGACAGAGCCAGTGCCCCTTGCCAACCAATGCATTGGCCTGATTGACCATTCCATCATAGCGCATGGCTTGTTGGCACCCGTTGTATTAGTGCAACAGTATCAGGCGTGTGATTAAAACATCAACATGCTTTACCCATCATTTACCGCCCACGACTTACGCGACAAAGCGCACAATTTGTAAGGTGATAATGGATAAACGGGACGAAGCATACACCGCATCGTCAATGTTTGCTGCCGGAGGCCCAAAAACGGGAAATTTGGCGCCCTGTTTTGGTGCGTTGCCGCATTATTCAGGGGCGTAGCCGAACTTTTTGACGTCGGCGCAGGCGTGGGAAAAATAGGCAGAGTGACAATGCAATTACTGACCCGCCGGTAATTTAAATTGCCTTCAGAGAAATGTTTTCCCCGTTTTCCATGTGCCGCGAGAGATGCTCTTCTGCAAACGGCGAGGACGACTCTTGCTTGCAAATTCCGCATCAGTTGAAACAATTTCTTACAATGTTGTCTTCTGCATATTTTGATATTTTTGTGTCATAAAAACGACACATTGATCGAAATCAAGTTTTTTACCGATCAATTTTGCAATCTTTTCTTTTGCTTTCGTCCATTTTTTGCTTAAAAGCATCAAGTTCCCCCATTAACGCCGGCTGGCGCGCTTGAGCATGCGCATGAACGCCCCCAGCACGGGCAGCTTTTCATACAATTCCTCGGCCGCATCCCAGTAGTCGCGGTGCACGACCACCCTGCCCAGCGCATCGAAGCGCACATGCGTGGCGCCCCGGATGCACTGTTCGCCGGCGACGTGGCGCTTCATGCGGAAGCGGAACTCCCACGTCAGGAACGCTTGCCCATCCTGTCCCATGCTGTCGAGCACGACAAAGCGGGGATGGTCGACCTGCACGAACATGTGCTCGAAGATGGCGAGGATGGCGGCATGGCCGACCACCTCGTTGAACGGATCCTTGAAACGGGCGTCCGGCGCATACACGGCGCCCAACTGGGCCAGGCTTTCCAGGCTCAGGTGCTCGTAAAACGCCACCAGGCGCGCCAGCGCGCACGCCACGTCATCTTTTTCCCGCATGCTTTCCTCGTCATTCATAAGCGGGTGACCTTGCGGATCAGCCAAAAGTACGCGCGGTACGGCAGCAGCCGCGCCAGGCGCAGGGTATTCGTGAAGCGTTTGGGGAAATGGATGTGAAACTGCCCCCGCTCCATGCCATCGAGCATGGCGGCGGCCGCATCCGGCGCCGTCATCAGGGCCGGCATGGTGAAATCATTGCCGGCCGTCAATGGAGTGGCCACAAATCCAGGGTTGATTTGATACACGTCAATGCCACGCGGCTGCAAGTCCAGATACAGCGATTCCGTCAGATTGATGAGCGCCGCCTTGCTGGCACCATACGCGAGCGCTTTCGGCAAGCCGCCGTAGCCGGCCACCGAAGCGACGATGCCGATGCCGCCGCGCCCCTGGCGCAGCAGCCACGGCAGCGCCAGGTCCAGGCAATTGAAGACGCCGCCCACATTCAGCGCCAGCAGGCCTTGCGCCGCCGCCAGGTCGAAATCATCGGCGCGCATGGCCTGGTAGCCGCCGGCGACGATCAGGATCAGGTCGACATGCGGCCACTGCTGCGCCAGTTCCGCGCAGGCGGCGCGCACCTGGGCAGGCTGGGTGATGTCCAATGGCAAAGCCTGCGCCAGCGGCTGGCCTTCGCACAGCTGTTCCAGGCTGGCGCGATGGCGGGCCGACAAGGCCACGCAGGCGCCCTGTTCCAGCAGCAAGGTGGCGCAGGCGGCGCCGATGCCGCTGGAGGCGCCGATGATCCACACGCGCTTGCCGGCCCAGCTGGTAATCTTGCGGTTCATGGGGCGGCCTCGGCACGTTTATTGAACGACAGGGTGACGGCGCCCAGGCTGAAGCCGAACTTGCTCATGGCCGCGCGGTTGAGCATGACCTTGTCATCCATCAGGAACATCCAGTCCTCGAAGTCGACGTGATACAGCGTGCCATCGACAGGCAGGGCCAGCACATATTGCCAGCGCAGCGCATTGCCGGCCACTTCGCCGACAGCTTCGCCGACCACGTCGGGCGCCGTGCCGACGAAGCGTCCCGGCGCCGTCTTGCGCAAGGTCCACACGCGGCGCTGGCGGCTGCCATCCGCGTACGTGAAATCCTCGTCCAGCGTGCCCGTGTCGCCCACCCAGCTGGCGCGCATCAGCACCGTGAAGCGCTTCACCACCTTGCCGGCGCGGTCCTGGAAGATGCCGTGCGCATCGAGAGTGCCATTGAAGTAGTGCTGCAGGTCCAGTTTCGGCAATTCCTGCGCGTAGCTGGCGGGCGTGGGCGGCGCGGCGCAGGCGGCCAGCACCAGCGGGAAAAGCGCCGCCAGCGCGCCGCGTTGGTAAAAAGTCAAGATGCGCATGGGCGATTCTCCGTCAACTCGCTATATATATGTTGCAGGGGCGCGCGCCACAGCAGCAGCGCGGCCAGCAGTTTCAAGGCGCAGGGCAGCAAGGCGTAGGCGGCCGACAAGGCGGGCAAGCCGCCGCCCTGCCCCGGCACGTAGCCAAGCCAGGCCAGCAAGGGCAAGGCAATGCCGGCCGCCAGGGCTAGGCTCATCTGGACGCCCCAGTTCCACCAGCCGAAATATGCCGCTTCATGCCGGCCGGCATGACCGGCCGCCCCGATCAGTCCGGCCAGCAGGGCCGGCGGCAAGGCCAGGTCCGCCCCCAGCGCCAGGCCCGACAGCAGGCAGATGGCCGTGAACCCCCAGGCCCCGCCTGCAGCCAGGCCATACGCCCAGACAAACACGGCGGCCGCCAGCAGCATGGCGCCGCCCCAGGCGCGCGCCTCGCCAAAGCGGCGCGCCAGCGCCACCCACACGGGCATCGACAAGGCGGCGGCGCAAAAATAGACGATCAAAAAGGGGCCGGCATAGTGCCCGAGGCGCAAGTAATCCGTGGCGAAGAACAGGAACAGGGTGGCGGGAATGGCGGCCGCCACGCCATTGACGAGCAGCACCGCGAACAGCCAGCGAAACGCGCGCTGGCGAAACGGCGCCTTCCAGCCGCCAGGCGGCGGCGTCTGCGCCCTGGCGTGCACGGCGGGCCGGGGGCCGCGCGCCAGCAGCAGCGCCCC